>JAYSVL010000140.1:0-6939 GCA_043718595.1 Gemmatimonadaceae bacterium | reverse complement strand
TCCCTCTCAATTTTGACAAAACTGCTCCGAGACGCCGCGATGGTCACCCCGTCAGAACGCAGCCTCATTCAGACAATTCTCCACGAAGCACCCCAGGGAATGGGACTACAGGCGCTCGTACAAGCGTACGCCGACCGTGCGGCCAAGCCCGTAACCGAACGAACGATGCGACGCCGCCTACGAATTCTTCAGGCAGACGGGGCGGTGCGAGCTGAGGGCCTCACGACCGCCGCGCGCTACTTCGCGGTCACTATCGCACAGGTCGACGTCGCCCCCCCAAACACCAATGATGACTACGTCGCGCTCTCCGCTGAAGGACGAACGGTGCGTGATCTTGTCGCGCAGCCGCTCATGCGACGAACACCGGTGGGGTACAACGAAGGGTTTCTCTACGACTACCAACCCGGCACGACGTCGTACTTGACCGACGCACAACGTCATCACCTGCACCAACTTGGGCGTACTGCCGACGCCGACCGCCCCGCCGGTACGTTTGCGCGCGACGTGTTTGAGCGACTGCTCATCGATTTAGCATGGGCATCAAGCAAGCTCGAAGGAAACACCTACAGTCGCCTCGACACGCAGAACCTGCTGGAAAACGGTATTCGAGCCGACGGCACGGACGCCAACGAAGCCACCATGATCCTCAATCACAAGAAAGCGATCGAGCTGCTTGTCGAGCACGCGGACAGTACGGGTTTCAATCGATACACACTGTTGAACCTGCACGCCGCACTCGCAGAGAATCTGTTGAGCGATCCGATGGAAGAGGGGCAGCTTCGTGTCCGATCGGTGTTCATCAGTGGCACCGTCTTCGTGCCGCTGTCCATCCCGCAAAAGATCGACGAGCTCTTTTCAGTCATACTGGACAAAGCCCACACGATCACTGACCCGTTTGAACAGGCATTCTTCGTCATGGTGCATGTGCCATACTTGCAGCCATTCACTGACGTGAATAAGCGCACGTCGCGCCTGGCCGCCAACATCTCACTGATCAAGGCCAACCTCTGTCCGCTCTCTTTTATTGATGTGCCGGAGCGCGCATACGTTGATGGCACACTCGCCATCTACGAGTTCAATCGGATCGAACTACTACGCGATGTATTCATGTGGGCCTATGAGCGCTCGTCGCAGCAGTATCGCGTGTTGCGTGACGCGGTGGTGCGGCCCAATCCCATTCGCACACGCTATCGCGCACAGCTCAACGAACTCGTCGCCGAGATGGTGATCAACGGAAAAACACCACGTCGCGAGACACTCACGGCGTGGGCGGAGCGGCATGGCATCGACGCTGCAACGCGCGACGCGTTCGCCGAAACAGCGCTCGGCCTGCTCGTTGGGTTACACGAAGGCGCCATCGCACGGTACGGACTCAAGCCGAGCGAATTCCGCGACTGGAAGGCGAGAATCAGGACGGAACTGCGTCTATGACGTCGCGGGCAGCGGCACCAGCGCTACAATATACGGGAGACCGTATTCGCATTCACCGCAGCATGCCTCGCGCTGTCAAAACTCTGGCCCGCCTTCCGTATGCCTCGTCTACTCGTTGTGGCCGCGCTCTGCCTCGCCTCGCGCGCCGTCGTTGCCCAGCCCATCACGCCCGACGCGCGCCTCAACGCCGAGATCGATAGACGCACAGCCGCGATCACGGACAAAGTCGTCGCATGGCGGCACGACATTCATCAGCATCCCGAACTCGGGTACGCCGAAAAACGCACCGCGGCACTTGTCGCGGCGCATCTCAAATCACTCGGCCTGGTCGTGCAGGAGAACGTTGGCGGCATTGGCGGTGTCGTCGGCATTCTGAAGGGTGGCAAGCCCGGACCCACCGTTGCATTGCGCGCCGACATGGATGCGTTGCCGGTGACAGAGCAGGTGAATATTCCGTTCAAGTCCACCGTGCGCACAACGTACAACGGTCAGGACGTTGGTGTGATGCACGCGTGCGGACATGACACGCACGTGGCCATGTTGATGGGCACGGCAGAAGTGCTGACGGGCATGCGTGCAGAACTGCCCGGCACGGTAAAATTTGTCTTTCAGCCAGCGGAAGAAGTGCCGCCGCGTGGTGGCGCTGCCGCGCTGATTGACGCGGGCGTGCTTGAGGGTGTGGACGTGATCTTCGGGTTACACGTAGGCCCCGGACCGATCGGTTCAATTGGCTACCGCGCCGGCCCAATTCAGGCGAGCACCGACAATTTCCGCATCGTCATTCACGGCAGGCAAGGTCACGGTGCGATGCCTGCAAACACCGTAGATCCGATTGTGGTAGGCGCGCAAGTGATTGGTGCGCTGCAGACGATCGTGTCGCGTCAAATCGACCTCACCGTGTCACCGGCGGTTGTCACCGTCGGCGCGTTTCATGGTGGCGTGCGCGAGAACATCATTCCCGACAGTGCGTACATGATTGGCACGATCCGCGTGTTCGATCCGCGCTCGCGCGTGAGCATTCACTCGCGCATGAAGCGCATCGCCGAAAACATTGCCGAAGCGAGTGGCGCAACGGCGACGGTAAGTATCGAGAGCGGGTATCCGGTGACGGTGAACGACCCAGCGACGGTGGCCCGCTTCGTGCCAACGTTGCGTCGTGTGGCCGGCGCCGCTGGTGCAACGGAGCGCGGCCTGACGATGCCGTCGGAAGACTTTTCGCGATACGCCGAAAAAGTGCCGGGCTTCTTTTTCAATCTTGGTGTCACACCGGCGGGACAGGACTACACCACGGCGGCAAGCAATCACTCGCCGTTGTTTGAGGCGGATGACAAGGCGTTGCCGTATGGTGTGCGGGCGATGAGCAGCGTGGCGCTGGATTATTTGCGTGGCGGTCCACCGATGAAGCCGGTGCCCTAAGCAGAGAGTGCGGTACATGCATGGGCGTATAAAGACTGCAATCGACCAGCCCCGACATTGTCGGCGCAGTGCGCGCGGCGTTCGCCGATACCACAAACGCATAGTCTAAATCCGCCGCCACGCGTCACAGGTCGACCGCGAGCAACTCTGCCTGCGCGACACGCGCAAGCCTCGTCGCGGCGGAACGCCATTGCGCCAACGATCGTTCATTCCGCGCATCGCGAGAGCGCCCAACCTGGAGGCTGCGAACGGGCACACGCCTCGCTCACCGCTCGACGATCCACACCACGGATGCCACCGGCGGCGGGGCAGGGCGAACAGGTGGCGTGCCAGGTGGTGGTGGCGCGACAGGTGCGACAACCGGTGGCGGCGGCGGTGGCGCCGGTTCACGGTTCATACGCGCGTAGTGCGGAATGGCGACGAGTGGTGACCCATCCGCAAACGTGCCCGTGATCGTCATCACACCACCAAGGAGATCAGCGCGCCACTCGGTCGCAAGCAGTGCATCGGGCGACAACACTTTGTCGATCGCACCCACGTCTACCTTTTCAATGTTGTACACGAGTGGGCCATACCGGAGCGCCACTTTGCCGCGTGTCGCTTCGATTTTATCAATCGCGTGCACGCGCTGCACACGCATGGGCAGTTCGAGGTCAATACGATCACCCTTGGACCACGTGCGCGAGATCACGGCGTAACCGTTCTCCATACGCGGACGAACTACAGCACCGTTCACTTTCACCGACGTGAGTCCGTTCGCTCTGGGCGTGCTCGCGTAGAGCGTGCTCACCTCGCGGTTGGGAACACGTACGCGCACGCTCATGCGCGTGCGAACCTTGGGATTCACGGTGATGGCGACATGGCCGTCCCACGGATAGTTCGTGTGCTGGACCATCTCGACGTCCGTACCCGCAACGTCTTCCACCGTCACCGTGCTGCCCACGAACAGATTGACATGAATCGCGTTCACGCCCTTGGCGTACATCCACGTTGGCATCGACAGCAGCGTGCGCGGAATGTTGCCGACACAACACGGCACCCTGTGCCACACCGAGCGTACCGCGCGCGCGTCGAGTGGGTTTGGGTAGTAGAACGTTTTGCCATCCATCGCCAGCCCGCCCAGCAGCGCATTGTAGAGCGTCTCTTCAAGCAAGTCGAAGTAGGTGGCGTCGTGATACGAGAGTCCAACTTTCCAGTTGAAGAAAATCTGGCCACAGCTCGAGCATGATTCGCAGTACGCGCCTTGCCGCAGCGAATAGTCGGGTCCAAACCCTTCCGAACTTTCGCCGCTCCCGATACCACCGGTCACGTACCACTTGCGGTGTGTGATGTTGTCCCAGATAGACTTCACCGCGCTCCGATAGTCGGGGTCGTGCGTCTCCATCGCGACATCGGCCATGCCGGAGTACGTGTACGCCGCACGCACCGCATGTCCAACGGCTTCGTACTGCTCAATCACTGGCAGGTGGCTTTGATCGTAGTCGGAACGTTCACGGTCGCTGCGCGCGGCGTTGTAGCGATTGTCGAGCAGATACTTGGCCAGCGTGATGTACTTGTCGCCTTTGCTCGCGCCGTCTGTCGCATTCATGAAGCGACCAAAACGCACGAGCGCCTGCTCCATTTGTTGATGCCCGTCATACCACGCTTTCTTTGGTGCAGGACCAATGTTGTCGCACCAACAGTCGGCGAGTTTTTTCGCCGAGTTGTACAAGCGCTTGTCTTGCCCGTTGGACATCGCGTAGTGCGCAATCGCGGCTTCGAGCAGGTAGCCCGCGACGTAGCCTTCGTGATCGGCGCGACGCTCCCAGTGATTGAACGGACCGGGCGTGTTGTCGCCACCCGCGTTACTCACGCGCGGCAGTGTGAATGCCGTCTGCAAATAGCCGTCGGGTTCCTGCGCCGCGATCACAATCGGAATCCACTCGTCGAGGGTCTTCCGCATCAGCGTGTGCGCGCGCTCCATGTCCGCGTCACCTTTGGCATCGACCATGAGCGCGATGCTCATCGCTTCGAGCAAGTTGAGCGGATACGCATTGGCGAACACGTACCCCTTGTGCAACCCGTGCGCTTCACCGCGCAACTTCTTGCCCGCTTCAACAAAGTTGTCGATACCGCCGGCTTGTACGTCCGTGCGGCTCAATTGTGTGATGCAGTGCGGAATCCAGCTCGTGAGCAACGCTTTCGCGCGATGATCCCAGAGCGCACTGTCAATGCGATATCGTCGCGTTTGTACAACGTCGAGCTGCCGCGGTGGCGGAGGTGTCTCGACTTTGACGGTAAGCGTGGAGTCTGCGGTGGTTTCGCCATTCGTTGCACGCAATCGCAGCACATAGACTCCGGGCGCACCGAACGATGCCGACGTCTGCAACTCGGCTGGCTTCGCAAAATTCACCACACCGGGTCCGGATACTTTTGACCAGGCAACGGTTGGTGCCGGGCTGGTTGGTATCGGTGTGGTGTCAGCCGCAGGGCGACGGGCCCCGCGACGCGGCATCGCGCCGTACCCCGCCCATCCGCGCAGGTAGGTCTTGCCGGGCAGCACGACCACGCGGTCCACACCGGCAACGCCATTCACCGGCGCCGCAGCAGTCGTCGATGTTTCAACGGTCGCGGCGCGCGGCGTGTCGGCGAGGATCGATGCGCGGAGCAATGACGGTACGGCCAGCGCGGTTGCGGCGACTTTGCCGACTGCACCGAGCATGGTGCGACGGGTGACGTCGGACGGCGATGTGGAGTTGTTCATCCTGTGACCGAAGAGGGCGTGCCTGAAGGTGCCGTCCGTGGTGTCGCCGCGACAGCAATGTATCGGCGGCCTACCCAACTACGGTAACTTGCTGAGAATGTGGGTGAGCACCGCCTTCGCGGTCACCAGCGACGCGTTCGGCTTGTTCCAGGCATTCACTGTGCCACCAACCTTGCCCTTGGTGAACACGATCAGGGCAATCTTGTGCTTGGTTTTGGGATCCATCATCCCTTCGAGCACAAACGCTTTGTCGCCGAAGCCATCGAGCGGCGTAATCGTGGCATTCTTGAACGGCGCCTCCGGATCCTTCACCATCTCGCGATACTGCTCGATCGATGTGTCGTGCAACTCGCGGGCAGCGGCCGGCGACTGGAGGAAGTGCAGCGTGAGATCGAGCAGTCGCGCGGCACCGGCCGAGTTGTCAAAATTGACGCCTTTGGCGACGTAGGTGCAGACGGAGTTGTACGTGTTGGGACCGTCCGCCGTCTTAACCTTCGTGATGGCCTTCTGGGTGAGTGGTCCGCCGACGAGTCGTTCGGCGTCCGCCGCACTCACGACAGCGCACGCCGTGAGTTCTTTGGTCTGCGCCGCAACCGGCATGGCGGCCATGCACGACAGGTAGAAAACCGCGATGCCGTCAACTGCTTTCTTCATGGAATGTTCCCGGTGAGTGGTCAGCCGCGAGTGTAACGCCAGCTCCACGCCGGGCTCAAGCGAGCTCAACATCGGGCATCAATGTCGCGGGTCGCGATGTCGAATACAACATAAGAACGGCACGCCGGGAGCCGGGAGAGGCGGAGCTACGAGCAGTGCGCATATTGGCAGTTGTAGACTGTCAAAATGGTCGTATATTCTCTGTATGAAACCGACAATATCATCGGAAGTTGGACGTCAAGTACTGCAAGATGCGGTTTCACACCGCCTTGCCGACCTCACCGCCAGAGACCTGCGCCTACCCCAGATCCCCGGCAAGGCATTGGCCGTGGTGGGGGTGAGACGCGGGGGCAAGACCTCGTTCCTGCGGCATCTCGCCAAGGCTAAGGTCGACGGAGGGCAGCCCCGTGAGGGGCATATATTCTTGTCGTTCGAGGACGAACGACTTATTGATGCCAACGTCACTGACGTGGCCTGGCTCGTTGAAGAGCACGGTCGGCAATTCCCGGCACTGCTGTCTTCGCGAACGCTCTACCTGGACGAAATCCATCTCGTACCGGGGTGGGAGACGCTCGTCCGACGGCTCCTGGACCAAGGTGCTCCCCGTGTCTTCGTGTCCGGATCGTCAGCCAAGCTCCTCTGTCGCGAAGTCGCAACATCGCTGCGTGGGCGGGGACTCGAAATCCTCGTGCATC
>JAYSVL010000139.1:0-6950 GCA_043718595.1 Gemmatimonadaceae bacterium | reverse complement strand
TGACCTGCCACCGCGTGAAAGAGCGGTATGGTCGCGTTAATGGCGAGCGCCGAGTGGAGCCGGGGCCGATTTTTGATCCGGTGTTTGGATCGGGCAGTGGTCAGGGCGTGGCGCAGGTGGTCGGACGGAAAGACGAGTACAAAGTGAAAACCAGTGCTGGTGATGCGGGACCTGGTGTCAACATTCACACAGCGGCGATCACGTTCGACCAGATCGGTACAAGCAATTTTTGTGTGTCGTGTCATCAGGTGGCAGTGCACCCCGGCATCAAGCTGGAAGTTGTCTGGGAGCAGTACCGCGCGTCTCCGTCGGCCAAGCAAGGCACGACGTGTCAAGCGTGTCACATGGGCAAGACGCCTGGTGTGGCGGACGGTTATGCGACGGGTCCAGCGGCGATCGTTGCCGGTATGCCGATCAATCCGACGCGCAAACGCACAAATCATGCGTTTTACGGACCAGGCTATCCCATTGCGCATCCGGGAATCTTTCCGCACAACCCATCAGCCCAGCGATGGACGCCCGACCAGTGGCTCAAGTTTGACGTGCGCGCGGGTTGGGGCAGCAAAGTATTTGAAGACAAACTGACAGCGCGTCAGCGACGTGACTCGCTCGTGTTCCCAACCGACTGGCGCGAACCGGACGACCGATTCGAAGCGCGCGATATTGTGGAAGCCAATCTGGCCAAGCTGGAACAGAAAAAATCGCTGCGTCGACAAGTGATGGAGAACGGATCACACATTGATGGCCCATTCTTTAATGGCGACCTGCAGGCCGGAAAGTCATTGGCGTTTCGCTATCGCGTCACGAACACAAATCCTGGGCACAACATGCCCTCGGGCAGTCTTGGTGCGCAGCCGGAGCTCTGGCTCAACGTTGCGCTGATTGATCCGGATGGGAAACGCGTGTGGGAATCGGGGTACGTGGACAGTCGCGGCGACATGGCCGATGAGCACTCATTAGAGGTGCGGGCGGGCAAAGTGCCGTACGACAAGCAGCTGTTCAACCTGCAAACGAAATTTCTGACGACGAACGTCAAGGGCACCGATCGCGAGATGTATCTGCCGATCAATCTCGACTTCGACCAGCTCGCGTTCATTCGGCCGGCGGGCCAACCAGTGTCTGTCATGAATCATCCGCCGTTTGTGCGCATGGAGGGCCGATCGCTCCCACCGCTCGGTTCGCGCGATGCCAAGTACAAGGTGCCTGGCGAGTTGCTGCGAAAGCCGGGGACGTACAAACTGGCCGTACGTATGCGGAGTCGTGCCGAGCCGATTTACTTCATGTCGTTTATCGGTGCGACGACGGAGATGGAGCGACTGATGAACGAATGGATGGTGGATTTGCATCCATACACAGTCAGTTTTGTTGTTAAATGAGCACGCGGAGAGGGATCACGCGGAGACGCGGAGACGCGGAGACAGCAACCGCAATGATCGCGCGGAGACGCGGAGCGCGCATGCTGAGGGAGTGGTCGCTGCGAGTTGGCGCGGGCGTCGTGCTCTCGGGCGCGATCGTGCGTGGTGCCTCCGCACAAACTGCCACGCAGCCTGTTAAGAAAGCCGACAGCGTGATGGTTGATAGCAAGGCCACAATCGTGCCGCATGACAAGTCCGCGTTTGGGCCGGACCCGGACTATGGCACCCCCAAGTATGATTACAAGGCGCAACTCGATATCTACGGTGCGAAGCATGAGGTGAAAACACAACGACCGTTGCTCGAGCTCGGGCGTGAGATGTACCAGAGCGGTCCGTTCAAGCGCGCCGGTGGGTTGCTGGGGTCGCACAACGTGCTCAGCCCGCAGTTGCTGGTGTACGGCGATTGGCGATCCGGTGTCGGATACAATCAGGCGGGGCCAAGCTTCGGCGTTTGGGGCAATCGTCTCAACCTCGACGTCGATCTCAAACTCACGGCGACCGAACGTGTGCATGCACTGTTCCGGCCGCTGGAGAAAAGAGGGCAATTTACTGGTGCGGCGCTGACCGGCACGAACAAAGGATTCAAGGGGAACTTTGACGGCGAACCGGTCGCACTGTTTTTCGAGGGTGATCTTGGAGCATTGCTCGGCGGTCTCGTGCGCAAGGACAATCCGTTCGATATGCCGATTGCCGCTGGATTAATGCCGCTGCTCTTTCACAACGGCGTGTGGCTGGAGGATGCATTTCTCGGCGGCGCGTTCACCATTCCCGCGCGCAACTCGAAACGTCTTGGCATTTCCAACTACGACGTGACGTTCTTTGCTGGAGCCGATCGTGTCTCAAACCCCACGGTTGGCAACGGGAAGGACAATGGGATGATCTTCGGCACCAATTCGTTCATCGAGACACGAAAAGGCTACATCGAAGCGGGCTATGCGTATGTGACGGGCAAAAAAGACGGTGGTCAGGATTTTAGTTCGCTAGCGCTGTCCTTCACGCGTCGATACCGTGGTCGCGTTTCCAACTCGGTGCGTTACATCGGCGCGTTTTCCGCGAAGTCCGGCGCCGGTGGCAAGGCCGACGGGCATCTTCTGCTGATTGAGAATTCGCTGATCACATCGCGACCGAGCACGTTTGTTCCGTACCTGAACCTGTTCTACGGTATCGACAGTCCCGTGTCGGCGGCGCGCGATGCCGGCGCGGGCGGCATACTCAAGAACACTGGGCTCAACTTTGAAGCGGACGCCATCACCGGATTTCCTTCGCTCACCGCGACCGGTCAGAACGCGGCAGGTGGCGCCATTGGACTGAACATGCTCGGCAACGGTCTCGATCGGCAGGTTGTGCTCGAGCTGGCCGGTGCGCACGCCACGAAAACCAGTACTGCAGTGCCGGGCGATCAAATCGCCATTGGCGCTCGCATTCAGGAACCGCTCACCAATGCCATCATTCTCCGACTCGATGGCATGTTCGGCAAACGCAAAGGATTGAGTGACGTGAGCGGCGTGCGCCTCGAACTTCGGCACAAGTTCTAAGGCGCATGGTGCGAGTCTTTGCATTCGTCGCCGCATTGTGTGCCGCCGTTGCCGTGGGCGCGCTGATCGCGCAAGACGCGGCAAGCTACGCCAAGTCGCCCTTCCTTCGCATTGATCCGGATCGCGTGGTTGTCGCCAACGCGAAAGGATTCACGCCGTGCGGGGAATGTCACACCTCGGAGTGGGACGTATGGAAGGAGACGAAGCATGCCACGGGCTTCGAAACCATGCACAAGCGAGATGCGGCGCAAGACATTCTCACCAGTATGGACCTTCGCGTCACGAAGCGCGACGAAGCATTGTGCATGCGTTGTCACTACACCGTTGGTCCTGAACGCAAAGCGGTCGCTGGTGTGTCATGCGAGTCGTGTCACGGCGCGGCGCGCGACTGGATCAACGTGCACAACAGGTGGGGTGGCGGCGCGAAAACAAAGTCGGATGAATCGGTGACGGCGCGTGAGCAGCGCATCGTGGCGAGTCGTGCCGCGGGTATGTTGCGCCCGTCTACCGATCTCTACGCCGTCGCGGCGAACTGCTTTGAGTGTCACACGGTTCCTGTCGAGGATCTCGTCAATCGGGGTCAGCACAAAGCCGGGACCACGGGATTCGAGTTGGTGAAGCGTGTCAACAGCATTCGGCACAACTTCTTGTCGTCGACGAAGACCAGTGCGCAGAATCGCCCCGACACACCCGAGCGCGCGCGTGTCATGTTTGTCATCGGACGCATGTTGGCGTACGAGTATTCGCTTCGGGGCCTGGCGGCGGCCACAACAATCAGTTCATACTCACGCTCGATGGATAATCGGGTGAAGACGGCGTTGCGCCAACTCGACGAGCTGACGACGGTCGTGCCGATTCAGGCAGTGAGTGAGATACTGCGTGTGGCAAGCAAAGTGCGACTCATTCCCAACAATCGCGCGGAAATTGATGCTGCCACCGGAGAGATCCGCGCGCTCGGACAACGATTCGCCGCATCCGCGGTCGGCGCCGACCTAGCCGCCCTTGATGCGCTGATCGTCGGTGAAAAAGTCGCCGCGACCGCTGCAGGGGCCAGCACCACGCCATCGTCGACAACCACAGCGAGCGGCGAGCCTGCCAACAGTGGCGCCACAACATCGGTCCCTTCTGCAACAGTGCAACAGCCCAACGCACAAACGCCAGCAGTCGCTGTGGGAGGCGCCGTTGTTGCGACCGCGCCCAATGTCGCAGCACCAGCCCGCCCCGACATGCCTGGTCAGATCCGTGCTCGACCGGCGTGGCAGACGACGTCAGCAAAGAGTGGAATGGCTGATGGTGGCGAGTGTGCAGGATGTCACTCGGAGGCGGAAACAGCGCTTGCCGACAGCCCGCATCAGAAAGCGTCGAAGCGGCTGTACGGCGAAAACGCCAAGACGCGAAAGATCGCCGATCTCTATGGCATTGGCGCAGCCAACGCGGGCAAGCCGAATCAGATTTGCGTGAGTTGTCACGCCACGATCGACGAAGCAACGAAGTCGGTACACGAAGAAGGCGTCACCTGCGAGCGATGCCATGGTGCTGGTGCGTCGTATCTCGAAGCGCACAAAAAAGGTGGCAATCCGCAACGCGGGATGCGTGCCCTCAAGCAAGCCGCCGATCGCGCGGCGATTTGCGGCGAGTGTCATCGGATCAGCGATGAACGACTGCTGGCGGCGGGGCATCCGTCGGGCGCCAACTACGACATCGTCGCCGCTAGTCAAAAGATCAAACACTGGCCCGGCGCAAAACCGGAGAAAGGCCGAGCAAAACGAGGCGAGTCGTATGCGGGGCCGACAGACGCTGCGTTAAGGACAGCGTTTGCTGCACTGGCCGCTGCGCGCGCAATACCCAAAGTGACCGTAGTGGCGGCGCCGACAGCGGCACCACGCATCGCGACGGCAGCGGACGCTGCTCCAGCGACTGGCACGGCGTCGGCGATAGCGTCTGGCGTGTCGGCGTCAGACAATATCGCGGCAACAAGTGTGGTCGCCCCAATACGATCGGCACGCTCGGCACCGTCCTCTATGCCGCCAGGCACGCGCGCAGCAGTGATGCCCCGTGCGAACCGTACAAGCGTGCCCGTGCAGCTAGAGCCGATGCCGGCCACTGACAAACTCACGACGGAGGAATTGATGCTCCTCGTGAAGCAACGGCTCGCCAAACTCTACTCGGCGATCGCGCCGCGCTGATTGCCTATGTCCACGGACAGATCGGCAACGATGGTGATGATGGGTCGCCAGCACGGCGATCGGTGGTCATCATTCGGCGAGCACGCGGGCATCCGCGAGATTTCCAGCCTGCTCACGCCTGCGCAACTCAAGCACATAGAGATTCTGCGCGATTTCGACGATGACTTTTTGCGAAGTATTAGCCCGGATGTCACCATCGCGAAATGGAACGCCGGTGCCGTGATCTTCGAAGCAGGCACCTATCTCGATCTCGCGTTCTTCGTGATCGATGGCGAGGTGGACATGGTGCTCGCAACAAACGACGCAGCGCACCGGCCCATTTTTACGGCGAAGACGCAACCGCGTGCGACGGTTGAAAGCACACGCGCTCGAAGCGGAGCCAGGACAAAACCCACGGAGAGCATCGTATTTCTTGCGGCCGCAGATTTCAATCTGGCGTCGGGCGAATCCCTGCGACTCGGAATCGGCGAGTTGTTTGGTGAAATCAGCGCGATGAATGGGTGGCCGCAGTCGGTGACGGCGCGCACGCGAACGACCTGCGCCCTGCTCCAGATTCGCGTGTCGGCGCTGCGCAAGATTCGCAACAAGTCCAAAACGCTCAAGAAGCGCCTCGACGATACGTATCGGGCGCGAACGCTGCATCAGCATTTGCTCAACACGCCGCTACTCGCGGGCTTGAGCACCGACGTCATCGCGCAACTCGCGGCGCGTGTGGAGTTCGTGTCGTGCGAGCCCGGCGACATCGTGTCGGCTGAAGGAGATGCGGTCGAACATCTCACGCTCGTGCGCTCTGGTTCGCTCAAGCTGTCGCAATCGCTAGGCACGGGCGAGATTGCCGTGTCGTATGTGAGCAAAGGCGGCACCGTTGGTGAGTCGGAGCTGCTGTCGGGCGACGATGCCGTCTGGAATGTGACGGCAACGTCTGTCGGATACACGGAACTCTTGCGCATACCAAAGTCGGATGTACACAACGTCATGCAGCGTAACAAAGATTTGGAGCAACGATTCTGGGCGGTGGCGACGGACCGCCTCAAGGAGATCAGCGCGCGTCGCGGCAACCTGGCGCGCGCCGACTTGCTGGAGTTCTCGCTGGCCAAGGGCTTAAGCCAAGCGAATAGCGTGCTGGTGATCGATCTCAACTCGTGCACGCGATGCGATGACTGTGTACGTGGTTGCGCGAGTACACATGGCGGTACACCGCGCTTTGTGCGTGAAGGCGAGGTATACGACGGTTTTATGGTGACGCGTTCGTGCTATCACTGTCAGGACCCGACGTGTCTCGTTGGCTGTCCGACCGGTGCCATCGCGCGACTGAATGTCGGCGACACTGTCGCGATCGATCCGGACATTTGCATTGGGTGCGGCGCGTGTGCTGAGAACTGCCGTTACGACGCTATCATCATGCACGACCTGGAGATCAACTGGGGGCCGGACGCGCTGCCGAAGCATTTGCGCGGACAGCCACGCGAACAGGCAAGTAAGTGCGATCTCTGCTACACGTCACCACAGGGGCCGGCGTGCGTGTCAAGCTGTCCGCACGGTGCGGCGTATCGTGTTGCAGGCGCGGAAGCGTTTGACCTCTTGCTGCAATCCAAACATCGTGGAGTCGCTGCCCGTTGATTGAGCCGAGCAGCAGGATCGGAGTGGCGTTTGGTGTGACGGCGGCCGTCGCATTGGTCGTGGTGATGCTGTATTCGGCGCGACGGTCGATGCCGTCGGTGCGACGATTGGGTCCGACGCGTGTGTACCTGCAGATTCACCTCTGGGGCGGCGCGTTGTTTGCGATCCTGTTTCTGCTGCACAGCGATTTTCGG
>JAYSVL010000138.1:0-2397 GCA_043718595.1 Gemmatimonadaceae bacterium | reverse complement strand
TCGTCAGCGGCGATACCTCGTGTTCGTCGATGACACGTTCGTGCACCTCGCGCGCCGTCGCCGGACGGTCAATCTCCCACACAGCGCGCAGCACGCGCGCCTCGAGGTCGCCGAGTACCTTCGCGAGACCATCGGCGGAGAGCCGCACGGTGTCTTGCAGTTTGGGGAGCGACGATCTCGACGGCTTCTCTGGCGACACAGCGGTCCTGACGTGTGGGTGGGCGTGTGATAACGAAGCCTACGCCAATATTGACCGGCTGTAAAGCGCTCAACATCACGCGAAGGATGGTGCACTACCTCCCGTGGCCGGTTGACAGTCAAGCGCCCTGCGTCTTCTCTTCAGTCTATGCGCTTTATGCCCCGTAAAACAATTGCCGGACTGCTTGCACCCGCGCTTGTGGCGGCGTGTGTGCCATCTGCGGCACGACAAGGAACGCGACCGGTCGAGCAATTGCTCGCTGAGCGCGGTATCGCATCACCGACATGGTCTTCCCTCGATTCGACGACAGCCAAGGCCCTCCCGACCGGTGCGCTGAGCGCCGCGGACGCGACACGCGCGGCATTGCTTCGCAGTCCGCATGTACGCGCTGTCCTCACCGATGTCGGCATCGCCGCCGCCGATCTGTGGCAAGCCAGTCGACTCCCGAATCCGGTGCTGGACGCACTTGTGGGTGCACCCACTACCCGCGGCACTGGCGTCTCGTCGGTTGGGCTGGGCTTTGCCATCGTGTCGGCGCTGCAGCGTCCAATGCGACAGCGCATCGCGGCCGCTGAGTTGCGCGCCGTTGAGCAGCGCGTTGCGGATGCCGTCCTCGGTGTGGCGATTCAGGTTGAGCGTGCGTACATAGATGTGCAGCATGCGCAACAAAGTCTGGAACTTGTGCAGTCGGTGGCGGCGGCGGCGCGTGCGTCTGCGGGAGCTGCGCGTGCAATACGCGACGCCGGAAACTTGGCCGAGTACGTGGTGGCGAGTGAAGAGGCGATGGCCGCGCAGAGTGTGGCGGACGTGACTGATGCGGAAGTCACATCGGCGCAGGCACGCGCAGAACTTGGTCGATTGCTCGGAGCCGGAGTTGCGGACACCACATGGAACATCCCAGACTTGCTGCGCGATCCATCGCCCGACCAATGGACGCTGTCGGCTCTCGATTCGCTCGCCATGACGCGTCGGCTTGATCTTGCGGCGGCTCTTCAGAGTGCGAAGGCTGCGTTCGCCGCCGCGGGACTGGCCAGCCGATTTCGGTTGTTGCCAGACGCGACGATCGGTGGATTTTTTGAAGTTGAACCGGACGGACGTTTTCTCGGACCAAACGTTTCGATTCCACTCCCGGTGTTTGATGGCGGTGGCGCGCGCGTCGCCAGAGCGCAAGCGACAGTATTGAAGCGTGGCGCAGAACACGACGCGCTGGTGGTTGATGCACACGCAGCGGTGCGCAGTGCGTGGGTGAGGTATGACGGCGCGCGACGTCGCGCAGTGCAGCTTCGAACTGCGGTGTTGCCGGCACGACGACGTGTCCTCGTCGAGTCGCAACTGCAGGTAAACGCCATGGCGATGCCGGTCTTTGTGTTGCTGCAGGCCAAGCAAGCCGAGATCGATGCGGGTCACATGTATCTGGACGCGCTTCGCGACTACTGGACGGCGCGCACCGAACTTGAACGAGCGACCGGCGGGATGCTTCCGACGCGGAGTAGCCCATGACAGACGATGTGCAACCGGAAGTCCTTGCGACAAGCGTAGAAAACTCTGATTTACAGACCGTGTCGCGTCGCGAGATGATGCGACGGAGCGCACTGGTCCTGACCGGAAGCGCGGCGCTTGCTGCCAATCCGTTGTCCGCGCAAGATCACACGGCGCACAACATGGCAAAGCCCGTGCCGGCAGCAAAGCCATCGCGCGGTCAATCGTCCAACGCCGCCGTGCGTGGGGCCGCGCCGGGCGTGCCCGGTCGTGACTACACGCCGGTCATCACACCGAATGGCACCACCCTGCCGTTCAAGGTTGTTGACGGCGTGAAAGTGTTTCACCTCGCCGCAGCACCGATGCAGCACGAGTTTGCACCAGGGCTTATTTCGGAATGTTGGGGCTACAACGGCGGCACACCCGGCCCAACAATCGAAGCGGTGCAAGGCGAACGCGTGCGCATCTACGTCACCAACCATCTGCCCGCGCCAACAACGATTCACTGGCATGGCATCGTGTTGCCCGCTGGGATGGATGGTGTCTCCGGACTCAGCCAACCACCGATCCCGGTAAATGCGACGTTCAAGTACGAGTTTGTGCTGCCGCACCACGGCACCTTCATGTACCACACACACCACGACGAGATGGTCCAGCAGGGCATGGGGCTCATGGGCATGTTCGTCGTGCATCCGCGCAATCCGGTGCGTCGCCCCGAT
>JAYSVL010000137.1:0-6967 GCA_043718595.1 Gemmatimonadaceae bacterium | reverse complement strand
GTCACGCGTCAACAACCGTCGAGGCAACGTGAGATCGATGTCCTCCGTGACGACGGCGCCGTGATCGTTCGCCTCGGCAAGGTACAAGGCGTGCACCCAACCGCCGACGAAGACAATCTCAGCAGCATACGGCTGCATGGCGATGACGACGCGTGCGAACCGCTCCGCCGCAGAGTCTTTCACGTCAGACGACGCTCGACACGCGCTACATCGGCGGCGCTCAGGGAGAGGTGTGGGCCAAGGCGAGTTCGCAGCAAGTGCTGCGCAACCTCGATCCCTCGCAGTGGGAAGTGTGCCAAGTCGAGAAAGAGTTGCAGATCTGAGACGATAGGCAGTTCCGCGCTGCCTTGCGAACCAAACAGGGCAGCCGTTCCATAGTACGGTGTGAGAACACACAACGTGTGCGCATCCGGCGCCGTTGTCGCGATCTCACGAGCGAAGACATCGGCGAGGGCGGTGTTGAGATCGTTCACTGTCTGCGGCACGACGTACACGTATGTTGTATTCGCATGTCGCACATGTTCAGCGCGGTGTTGCGCCCCGCTGAGGAGGGTGAGCGCCCAACGTATAGGCGCATTCGCCCATACGGTGCAGAGACGTTGCTCCAGTTCGTGCTGCGTGAACGGAACGACGAAGTTTCGGCGCGGGCATTTGCGCCAACTATAGGCACCCGCCCAATCGATCAACACCGACGCCGCGTCGGTGAGACGAATGCCGTCGGCTGTCTCCGTGGCGTATCCACGCGCGCAAAGTTCGGCGGACACGTCCCACGCCCATCCGACGGCGACGCCCGTTGTGCGCGCCAGTTCGCTCACGCTGCAAGCGGCGTGCGGCGATGCAAAAAGCGTTCGCAGGATCAGCGATGCTTTCTTCGAGAACGGGTTCACGTGACGCTTTGCCCCGGCCGGTGGTGTCAGCATGCGCGACGCATCGCCTTCGACATCGATTCGGATGCCCGGAAGGCGCACGTGCATGGTGCCGCGCATGTCCGCGTAGTTGATGTTGCGGTCGCGCAGCCAATCGCGACGTGACCTGTCGATGTGTGGGAGCACAATCATCCACAGCGCTCCCACTTCCTGCTCGCCGATCGCATCAGTCAGTGTGTCGAGCTCACGGCTCCACCGTGTCCGCACCACAAGCCGCAGCGACGCCCGCGCGCCGTCGACAGTGACGTCGAGGTCGTGCGTGGCGGACAGGTCCCCGGTAGTTGGCGGGACCGGACGTATGCGCGCACTGGCGGCGATTCCGCGCTCCCGGAACAGGGTCTCCAGCCTTCCTGACATAGTTGAGTCTTGGCTGTCCAGCGTTTTCATTTAATGAATCTATTTCGTTTTTTAACGAAATGCAACCCTATACTGGTATTACCGCCCTACGTCACCCCACCCCCTGACTCACGCAATCGATTCATCCTGAACGTTCAAGGAACGCGAGTCCACACAATCGGCGCGATTCCTTCATGTACTTGTACGGGCCCCACAAGATTGCGCGTTTCCTGCGAGTTACCCTCCAGAATCACGCGCGCATCGCGACGCAAATAGCTGGGAGCGCCGAGGAAGAGTGGCCGTCCGTCAATCGCCACGCCGCAACGTCCATCGGGGAAGAGCTGCATGAGCACTTTGAAACGCTCGCCGTTGCGCAACACGCGCGGCACATGAAACGTGTGTTCGCCCGCCTCACCGGCCTCAACGCTCAGGGAATCTCCGCCCGTGGCGTGACCACCCGACACCGGAAAACGAAAGCGACAGTTCGGACTTGACTGATGATCACCCGTACTGTGATCCCACGCTTTCCAAACGGTACTGTCACTCATGGTGAAGAAGCCAACGAGCTGCTCCTGCGACGGGCCATCGTGCGTCATTGTCACGGATAGCGCTGCCTCCATCCATACGCCGCGTGCAAGACTGAAGCGTTGCTGCGTGTAAGCTCCGCTGCCAAACGATCCGTCTCCGCGTGTGCTGAATGCGGCGCCGAATTGCGTTCCCTGCAAGATTGTCGGTCGCGGGTCGCCAAACGTCACCCATTGTGGTGGGAGGTCGTGTGTCGCGCGGCGAGATCGAACAGGAGTTGCTCAACCGCGCCGCAAAGGTCCCATTCGACGATCGACGCAATCACCACGCAGCAATCGGCGACCTGCAGTTGCGTTTGATCCAGGCGCACCTGCAAGAAGTGGGCAGCGACCTCTTTCACGACGCTGGTGCAATGCCGATGACCGAACTCTGTGAACGGCTACGCATCGTCGACGGACCACCGGAAGACCTGAGACCGCGCAACGTCGCGCTGATGTTCTTCGCGGACCATCCTGAACGATGGTTCGACACCGCCTGGATCGACGTCGTGCATTTTCCCGATGGACCAAGTGGCGATGGCATGCGGGAGAAGCGATTCGTTGGCCCTATTGGCGCGCAACTGCGTGCGGCGCTGTCGTACATTCGCGATCAGTTCATCGAAGAGCGCGTCACAAAGATTCCCGGGCGCGCCGAAGCCGAGCGATTCCACACATACCCGTTTGAGGCAGTCGAGGAAGCATTGGCGAATGCGGTCTATCATCGCGCCTACGATGTACACGAGCCGATTGAAGTGCGCATTACGCCAGAAGGCATGACGATCACGAGCTACCCCGGACCCGATGCAGGCGTTGCTCACGCGGCGCTCAATAGCGGCCAACTGATCGCCCGCCGCTATCGCAACCGTCGCATCGGTGAGTTCCTGAAAGAACTCCACCTCACGGAAGGGCGCGGCACGGGCATTCCCAAGATCATCAGACAAATGGCGCGCAACGGTTCGCCGCCACCGCGCTTCGAGTGGGATGATGCACGACTGAGCTTTACGGTCACACTGTTGCTGCACCCCGGCGCTGCGGGACCGGTGCACGCCATCCGCAGCGACGAGGCCGTTGAGCGTCGTGACGTTAAGGTGCAACGCGGGCTCCTCGACAAGCCGAAAGCACGGATCATTCTTCGCTTTTGTCGCGAACCACGAAGTCGCATCGAGATCGGAAAGCATACCAAACTGACGGACAAGAGCCACCTGCTGACGGCATACATAAATCCGCTACTCGCTGCCGGACTTCTTGAACGCACGGCACCGCAGCAGTCTCGACTTCAGAAATTCGAGGCGACGCAACTTGCCGAGGAGTTGCTAAAGAGATGAGCGCCCGCGACCGCGAACTCGGCAAGCTCGACGGCAACACATCGATCGCACGAGTCTCGGTGCGTCGCTGGCAGTGTCGGGCAACTTGAAATAAGCCTACATAGTAGGCATAATTAAATATGTCCCCAGCACAACTCGCTTACATCGTCGCAGCGTATCCGAAGTGGATCCAGAATGTCCAGCGCCTGCTCTCGCGACCACCGCGACCGCGCACTTTCACCGCTCGGTGGCTGGGCCTGGTGCGCGCTCTGCGGATAGAGAATGCCTGCTCGTTGCACGAAGCCGGGCGAGTCGCCGATCTCGCGATGGCGGCTGGCCTCGAGGAACGGTGGCTGCGCGTACAGCGGCATGAATCCGCACGTGCCGAGCTCGTCGTCGACTTGTGGCGTGACCATTCGATCTTCCTCGCCCGGCTTTCATACGCGACAACTAATCCCGCTCGTGAACGGCGCGGTCGTCCGGCGACGAAGCGCACGAAGGGAAACGTGATCGCACGCGCGCGCGCGTTTGGCGTTGACATTTCGCGGCTTCGCTCCGGGCTCACACGCACCGCTTCGGAACGGTTGGCCCGTCTCGATGACAACATAGCGTTCCTCGCCGAAGGCCGCGCATCGCTCGCTCGACGGCGATCCGTCATATGAGTTTTGCCTCAATGCTGACGGGCCTCGTCGCGTCTGAGGCGAGGTTTGTGGTCGTGGGTGGAGTCGCGGGCGCGCTGCATGGCGCGGAACGCGTCACCAACGATCTCGACATTGTCTACGACGCGCGTGATCCCGCGTCCGTCGATGCACTCGCATTGCTCCTCGCGACATGGCAGGCCTATCCGCGTGGCGTCGAACGAGGCTTGCCATTCATCATGGATACGAAAACGATGCGCGGAGCCCCTCTGCTGACGCTGAGCACGACCGAGGGAGATCTCGATGTGATGGACCGCATTGACGGGGTTGGCGATTACCAGTCGGTATTTGCGCATTCAGAGCAAGTGGATGCGTACAGCATAGCGTTCCGGATTCTGGACTTGCCTTCGCTCATTCGCGCAAAGAGAGCAGTGGGCCGTCCCAAGGATCGAGAGGCACTGCTTGAGCTGGAAGTGCTGCGCGAGCTTCGGAGCAAGTAAACAGCGCGAGCTCTGAACGGCTACTCTTCCCCGCATGCCCACCGACCGCGAACTCGGCATGTTCCGCGACATCACGCGTCGCGACTTCATCGGCACCGTCGCCGTCGGACTCGGCGCATCCGTGCTCGGCGCACAATCCGCCAACGCGCAATCACTCGCGCACGAAACAGCAGACGCGCGCTCTGACGACATCTACCCACCATCACTCACCGGCCTCCGCGGCGATCACGTCGGCGCCTTCGAAACCGCGCATCGCATGCGCGACGAAGACCTCTCACTCGGCCGCGCGATCGATACGCGCGAAACCTACGATCTGATTGTCGTCGGCGCCGGCATCAGTGGTCTCGCCGCCGCGCACTACTTTCAGCAAAAGGCCGGCCCAGACGCACGCATCCTCGTACTCGACAATCACGACGACTTCGGCGGGCACGCCAAACGCAATGAGTTCACACACAACGGACGCACGTGGATCGGCTACGGCGGCACACAGTCCATCGATAGTCCGCGTCCATATTCCGCCAATGCCAAAGCGCTGATCACCGATTTAGGCATTGACGTGTCGCGCTACGCCACCGTGCTCGATCGTGACCTCTATCCATCGCTCGGCCTCAAGTCCGGCGTGTTCTTCGACAAGGAGACGTTCGGCGAAGATCGTCTTGTTGTCGGCACGTCGCGCTCGCCAACGACGGAATTTCTCGCAGGTACGCCGCTGCCCGCCGATATCCAGTCGCAAATCATCCAGCTGCAAACAGAGCAACGCGATCTGATGCCGGGGCTCGACTCCGCGGCGAAGAAAGCGCAGCTCGCGCGCATGAGTTACGCCGACTTCGTCACCAAACTCTGGAATCTCGACCCACGGGTCTTAAGCATCTATCAAACGCGAACGCACGGACTGTTTGGTTTTGGTGTTGATGCCGTGCCCGCACAAGATGCATTCGCACTGGGCTTGCCCGGCTTTCAGGGCATGGCGCTTGATGAAGCACCGAGCCCCGGTCAGAACCACGACTCGATGCCCAGCGACGAAGCGGAAGCCTACTACTTCCACTTTCCCGATGGCAACGCATCAATCGCTCGGCTACTGGTGCGTCGATTGATTCCAACTGCCGTCACCGGTGGCACCGCCGACGATATTGTCACCGCTCGCGTCAACTATGCAAAACTTGACGATCCTGCCTCACACGCGCGGGTCCGACTTGGCAGCACGGTCGTGCGCGTGAAACACAATGGCAACGCAGCGAAAGCGAAAGACCTTACCGTGCACTACATGCGTGACGGAACGTTGTATCGCGCACGAGCGCGCGCCACGGTGCTCGCCTGCTGGCATCATGTCATTCCGTACCTCTGCCCGGAGTTGCCAGTAGCGCAGCTCACCGCGCTCCGCTACGCGAACAAGGTGCCACTGGTCTACACCAACGTGTTTGTGCGGCAGTGGACAGCGATGCATGCGTTGCAGGTGAGCAGTGTCACGTCACCGGGCATGTGGCACGCACAAACAAGTCTCGATTTTCCGGTGAGCATTGGCGATTACGCGCACACAAAAACGCCAAACGAGCCGGTGGTGTTGCACATGTCGAGAGCGGCGTGCAAACCCGGCCTGCCGGGCCCTGAACAACACAAGGTTGGTCGCGCCGAATTGTTGCAGACGCCGTTTGACACAATCGAACGGAGCATTCGCGACCAGTTGGGTCGGATGTTTGGCGCTGGTGGATTTGATCCAGCCGCCGACATACTTGGCGTTACCGTCAACCGCTGGCCGCATGGTTACGCGTATCAGTACAGTTCACTCGCTGACCCATTCTGGATTGATGGCGGTGAGTCACCGTGTGTAGCAGCGCGTCGTCCGTTTGGTCGCATCGCAATCGCGAACGCCGATGCCGCAGCGTATTCGTATACTGATGCGGCGATCGATGAAGCGCGGCGAGCGGTGGACGAGTTGACCGCGAGCTGACCATCGACCTTTACGATCGAATTTCCGGAAGTCGAAGCCTTGGTCCCGTATTGCCAAATGGTAGCACTCGGTGCTACATTGCCCCATGTCAACGACGGCGGGCAAGGCGCGCACCTTCAAGTCGAAGTGGTTCACCAAGGCGGCGCGTAAGGCGGCCATCTCGGATGACCAGCTCTGCCAAGCGATTCAGCAAGTTATGGCAGGACAAGCGGACGACTTGGGCGGTGGTGTTTGGAAGAAGCGCGTGGACGACAACCGCCAACGCTCGATAATTCTGGCGAGAGGCGGGGTCTACTGGGTTTACGAATACCTCTTCGCCAAGAAGGACCGGGAGAACATTGAGGACGATGAATTGTTGGACTTTCGGAGACTTGCCAAGCTCTACGCTGGGCTCCAAGCCGCGCAGGTCAACGACTTTATCGTCAAAGGACACTGGACGGAGATATGCCATGAGCGGTAACCGCAAGTTCAAGAGTGACGCGTTTGAAGCAATCCACGCGTCGGCGTCGGCGCTGCACGAGGTGGGCGTGATCGACAAGGAAACGATGCGGAGCTTCGACGAGTCTTGTATCGCCACGCCAGCACCCCTCAAACCGCAGCAGATCAAGCAACTCCGTCTGCAGCTGAACGTGAGCCAACCGGTGTTCGCCCGCTACCTGAATACGAGCGAGAGCACGGTCGAGAAATGGGAGACCGGCGCCAAGCGCCCGAGTGGCATGGCGCTTAAGCTGCTGTCGGTGGCGAGGAAGCAC
>JAYSVL010000136.1:0-6969 GCA_043718595.1 Gemmatimonadaceae bacterium | reverse complement strand
CGGTCAACAAACGCACGCGGCTTGAGCACCGCGATCTCCAGCCACCCGGACACGTGCAGCAGATGCTTGTCGCCAGACACCACCACGGTCGCGCGCCCGGCCAGGGCGGCCGCCAGAAACTTGTCGTCGTCGCGATCGGCACTGACCGGCGCGTTGAGCGGCGGCGGATTGACCAGCGTGGCGTGCACGGCCATGAGCGTGAGCGTGGCCTCGAGCATTTGCACCAGTGGGGTTTGCCCGCGCGCGAGCTCAAGCCCCACGCGGCGGTATTCCTCAAGGATGGGCGGCGAGACCACCATGCGGAACGCCCGCCCGCCCCACGCCGCCAGGATCTGGCGCGGCACGCCGCCGAAGAACAGCCCGGACACGATCACATTCGTGTCGAGGACGACGTTCACTTCGCGCGGCGCACCTTCGCAATCGCGCGCGCGACATCCGCCTGCTTGAGGCCAGCGGCTTTCGCTGCGCGTCGCGCCTGTGCGCTCAGGGCCGCGAAGTCCTTGAGCGACGGCGGCGCCAGCACCTTGAGAATCACGACGTCGCGATCCGCGACGACGACGAACTGCGCCCCGGTGGTCAGGCCGAGCCGGTCACGAATGGCTTCGGGAATGACGACCTGTCCCTTCGAAGACAACGTCGTGGTGGCGGCATCAGACATCCTGGCTCCTTGGAAGAGAGACTTACCAGTAAGATTGGTGCCTCACACATTGGCGGACAAGCCATCAGGCAGTCAGACATTTAACTTGTAATTGGGTGGTTCAGCACAATTAGCGCCAAAGGCGCGAAATTGCAAACTACGCCGCAGGGAACGCCGCTGCCTACGCTGGGCAAGTGACAACACGCAATGCGCTTATCGCGCACGGGTCAAACTGACCGAGGAAATTGGACTGCGCTCGCCCGCGGCCTAATCCGCACGCCGCAAAGTGTTCGTGCAAAACTTCGTCGATCGGCAAGTACAATCCGAAGACGATGCCGTCGTCACGCGAGGTGCTAACTTCGACCCCACGCCGCCAAAACATACGCGTGGCTGCTCAGTTGCGGCGATCACACCGCGAGTTTGCCTCAGGCTACGGCGTGAGCTTCATGCCCCCGGCGGCACCACTGCATCCAACTCCGGCGACACACTCGGCGGTCGAGTCCACTTCCGCACCGCAAGTACAATCACTCCAGCTCCACACACCAAAAACACCACCGGCAACCAGTACACCAGCAAGTTGATCCCTTCCGCCTTGGGCTCAAGCAAAATCCATTGCCCGTACTTCTGCACAAAATAGTCCATCACTTGTGCATCAGTCCGCCCCGCCGCGAGCTGCTCACGCACCAACGTCTTCATCTGCGAAGACAATTCCGCTGGCGAATCCTGAATTGATTCTCCCTGACACACCGGGCACCGTAACCGCGCCGCTATCGCTTTCACCCGCGCATCAAACGCCGCATCTACACCGGGTGCAGGCACACCGGGCTGCGTTGGGGGCGCTGCCGTCGCATTCGCTGACTGCGCGCGCACGTTGCCTCGTGCGCACATTATCAATCCGAGCATAAGCGCCACGCGCGTCGCACGCGTCACTGTTTGGCCTCGCGTTGCACCATTGGCGGCCGAATACGCACAGACGATTGTGAACCATCGTCCCTCGTCCACGCACCGCTCACCTTGAGCAACGAGTCCAGCACCACGCTCCCCTGAACGAAACTCACCGGTCCAATGAACTTGTGCGCCACGATGCCCTGTCCATCAATAACAAACGACTCGGGCACGCCGTACAACCCGTAGTCAATCGCCACGCGTGCACCGGGATCCACCAGCGACGGATACGATTGTCCGCCCATCTGCTCAATCCACTTGACGCCGTTTGACGGCTGGTCGTTGTACAACATGCCAAAGAACCGCACGCCTTTGTCCGCATAACGGCGCGCCAACTCCGACAACGACTCATGCTCATCACGACAAGCCAAACACCACGACGCCCAAAAATTCACCACCACGATGTGCCCACGATGCTCGGCTAGGCGCACCGTGTCGCCAACTTGAAGGCGAAGTGCGGGATCAGCGCCAGGCGCAAACACGGCGCGCGAAAACACTGGCGCTTGTCGCCCCGGCAACGGTGACGGAATACTGCGCGGATCACGCGTCATGCCGTACGCCAGCAGCGCAATGATCGGCACACCAACTGCCGCCGTCGCGTAGAACGAACGCTTCCAGTTCATCCGTACGCACTCAAACACACACGTCCCGTCATCCTCGCGCGCGTCACGGCACATGCAGCACACGGCACGAACTCGCGCGGCACGAACTCACGCGACACAATATCACGCGGCACAAACCCGCGCGATGACGACGCAATTACGCCAAGAACGGTCACGTGTTGGTTGGCAACGTCGGCGCTTGTGACATCGGCACCGCACCCGACAGTCCCGTGCCTGCGAACGGCACACCAGCACTGCCAACTGGTCCACGTGGCGGGACCGGTGCCGTTGCAAACCGCTCCGAGCGCCGTGTGTTTGGCCACGCCGAGATCAGTGCTCCAATCGCCACAATCAATCCGCCAAACCAGATCCACGGCACAAACGGTTCGAGAATCACCTTGATCGTCGCCGATTGTCCGTCTGGTGTATATGCCATGAGGTTGACGTACACATCACCGGTGAACCGGCTGCGCACGGCCGGCGTTGGTACCGGCGTGTCCTGCGTACGATAAAAGTTCATGCGCGGATCGAGCATGCCCACTACGGCACCGTTGCGCAGAATCTCTACGTCGGCGCCAACCACTTCGCGCTGCGGTTCCTGTTTGCCCCACAACTGCTTCAAACGCACCGACAGATCACCCTTCACGGGTAGCACCTGACCCGGCTTGAGCGTTCCCTCGCGCTCAAAACGAAAACTCGACGACGCCGTCACGCCAACGGCGACGGTGATGATGCCAATGTGTGCGAGGTATCCACCATGACGACGTCGATTGCCACCGATCAATCGCGCGAGCGCGAGTGGTGGTGACTCGCCATGCGCACGCATGCGGGCCATCGTGCCCACGGCGTATTCGCGCAGGTTACTCGTGAGCGCGAACCCAGCGAACGCGAAGGCCGCAATGCCGTACGCATCGCGCATGCCGAGTACGATGGCCAGCGTGGCAATCCCCAACGAGACAACCGACGGCAGCACAAACAGGCGACGCAACTGCTCGCGCGTCGCCGCTTTCCACGGCAACGATGGCCCCACGCCCATCAAAAACAACAAACTCACACAGATGGGAATTGTCATCTTGTTGAAGAAGGGCGCACCCACCGTCACCTTGACGCCCTTGAACGCTTCGGCCACCAGCGGGAACAACGTCCCCAGCACAACAACAAATGTGAAGCCAGTTAAAAAGAGATTGTTCACCATGAACACCGTTTCGCGCGACGCCGCCGAGTCGAGGTGGCCTTCACTGCGCAACCCTTCACTGTTGCCGGCAACAAGCACGAGCGACACGACTAGACACAACGCGATGAAGGCGAGGAAGTAGTAGCCGATCGTGCCGGTGGTGAACGCGTGTACCGACGAGACAATGCCAGAGCGTGTCAGAAACGTGCCGAGTATCGTCAGCAGGAACGTGGCAACGATCAGGTTCACGTTCCACAGCTTGAGCATGCCGCGTCGCTCTTGCACCATCACCGAATGCAAAAACGCGGTGGCCGTGAGCCATGGCATGAACGACGCATTCTCAACCGGATCCCACGCCCAGTAGCCACCCCAGCCCAGCACTTCATAACTCCACCACATGCCGGCGATGATCGCCAGTGACAAAAACGTCCACGCGCTCAACGTCCAGCGACGCGTGAGTTTGATCCAGTCGTCGGAATGAATCTCTTTCGACAACAACGCACCAACGGCAAACGCGAACGGCACCGTCATACCCACGTAGCCGAGATACAAGAGCGGTGGATGCACCGCCATCAGAATGTGATTCTGCAGCAGTGGATTTGGACCGGGACCGTCGGCGAGCACCGGCGTTACCAAATGCCAGGGATTGGCCGGTCCAACCAACAGCACAAAAAAGAAGAAGCAGACGCTGAGCAGGGCCACCGTGGCCCACGGCACCAGGCCGCCCGCGCGATGCCGGTTGGTGAACACGACCACCGCGCTGTACAGCGTCAGCACCCAGCCCCAAAACAGAATCGATCCCTCGAGCGCGCCCCACAGTGAAATCACGGTGTAGAGCAACGGTGTACTGCGGCTGCCAACCTGCGCCACGTAGCCGACGCTAAAGTCGTGCGTGACCAGTGCGTAGATCATTGCTGCGACGGCGAGCGTGATCAGCGCAAAATTCACGTACACGGCCTGAAACGCACTGGCGACAAAGGTCGGTTTGTTGCGCGTCAGTCCGATCACCCCAATCACAATACCATATACGGCCATCACCAGGGCAATCCAGATCGACACCAAGCCGAGCACGCGAGTCACGCGGTCAGCTCCGAATGAGCGTCTTGTCCAGGCGCGCTGGATGTGCCGCTTCGCCGGGCGTTGGTGCGCGATACTCATTGGAATGTTTGACCATCAAACTGTGGGACTCGAACACGCCGCTCCGCGCATGCTTGCCTTCCACCACAACCCCAATGCCCGCGCGAAACATCTGCGGCGGCGCACCAGTGGAATGCACCAGCACTTCCTTCGCGCCGTCGGTCACCTTGAAGCGCAAGTCGAGCGCGTCGGCGTTCCACTGCACAGACCCGGCAACAACTTGCCCACCCAATCGCACCGGTCGATCGATGGCCTTGTCGCCCTTGGCCACGAGTTCGCTTGGTGTGAGGAAATACACAAGATTCTCCTCGACTCCGCCGTACATCAGATACCCGAACGCGGCCACCAGCACGACCAGCGCGCCGATGGCCAGTGGCTTGCGCGTCGGATGACGGGACGCCGACCGTTGCGCGGCGTCCGACCCAGTTTCGGTGATGTCGCTCATCTGCCTTCCGTCGTAGGTGCACTTGAAACAGCATGCCGACGCGCCATCCGCACGAGTCGGATAGTGTAGCCCAGCAAAACGATCCAGGTCACCGCGTACGCAGCAACCACGTACGGCCATTCGTTGGTGGCCATGCCGTTCATGCGCGCGCCCTGCGATTCAACGCCGCTTCATCCTGCGCGCGTTCCAGCACATGTTCGGCCAGCAAACCGCGATAGCGATAGGCGATGAACACAATCAGCACGAGCATGAAGGCAATCGCGTTGGCGCGCAGTCCCCATGTGTACGTCGGATCGAGCGTGCTTGGTGCCGACAGCGGTTGATGCAGCGTGCGCCACCACTTCACCGACATGTACACAATCGGCACGTTGAGCGCGCCGAGGATGCCGACGGCAGCACTCCAGCGCGCGCGACGTTCTGGATCGTCCGTCAAGCCGCGTAACGCGAGATAGCCGACATAGACAAGAAACAAGACGGCCGTTGACGTCAATCGCGCGTCCCACGTCCACCAGACGCCCCACGTCGGTCTACCCCATACCGACCCAAGCACAAGGGTGAGCCCGGTGAGCACGGCACCCACTTCGGCGCCAGACGCTGCCATGAGATCGGCGCGCTCGTCACGAGTGTACAAGTAACGCACGCTGTGAATGAATACCCAGAGAAACGCGAGAAACGCATTCCACGCCGCGGGCACGTGCACGTACATGATTTTCTGCAGATGTCCCATGTCGCGCTCGGGCGCCGACGCGACAACGAAATACGCTTGCGCTCCAATCACCGCGATCGGCGCGAGCCACGTCAGTGCGACCAGCCACGACGAGCGCGCACGCAACTCGAGCGGCGCCGACAGCTGTCGCACCACAGGAGCATTCATCTGACTGAGCGTGTTTTCGGCCATGCCGTCGTCCTCACCCTTCGATAACGAATTGAAACGCCCACGTCGCGGCAACAATAAAGATGGCATCGAACGCGGCCAACAACCGGATCCACGCGCCGCTCTGGCCCATCACGTCTCCATCGAGCAACGCTGCCGTTGCACCGCTGGCCGCGATCAATACCGGCACAAGCATCGGAAACAGCAACAACGGTAGCAACACTTCGCGCGACCGACTGCGGCTGGCCATTGCTGAGTACAGCGTGCCGAGGGCGACGAAACCGGTCGTGCCGAGCACCAGCACCAACAGCACCGTCCAAGGCTGTTCAGGGAAACCGACATGATAGAGAACAGCCGTGAGCGGCAGCGTGATCGCTTCGACAAGGAAAACGAACGCCAGATTCGCCAGCAGCTTCCCTAAATAGATGGCCCAGCGCTCACCAGGGTAGAGCAACAACTGTTCCAGCGCGCCCGCCTCAAGCTCCAGCTGATAGGAGCGGTTGAACGCCAGCACGCCACTGAACAGGATGGTGAGCCAGAGTACCCCAGCGGCCGCATTTCGGAGCCCCTCGGCGTCGGGGCCCAGGGCGAAGCCAAAAAAGAGCAAAATCATGCCGGCCATGGCGACGACGGCATTAAAGTTGGACTTGGTGCGTCGTTCGGCCGTCAGGTCCTTCCAGGCGACGGCGCGAACGCGGTCCCAGTCGGCTCGGAGTGACGTGACGAGCGTGCTGGGCACTGGGGTGTACATCGACGGGGTTGTCACCGGAGGCCGCCCCGTTCGAGTTTGAGTCCGTGCGCTTTGCCATGCTGCAACGGGGCAACGTCGCGGACCGGCTCATTGCGGACCAGCGTGTCGCCCATGCGGGACTCGTCAAGCAGACCGTCGTGCATTTCGAGAACCCGATCGGGAAGTCCATCGCCGCGGGACAGATCATGCGCCACGAGCACGACACTACCGCCCCGGTCCTTCGTCTCACGGATGAGCTCGTTGACGAGTGCGGCGCCCTCGGGGTCGAGCGAGTTGTAGGGCTCGTCGAGCAGCAGAACGCGCGGTTCGCGCAGCAGCAAGCGGGCGATGGAAAGCCGACGTTGCATGCCGGACGACATGTTGCGGGCACGTTCGTAGCCCTCGAGGCCGAGCCCGACGCGGTC
>JAYSVL010000135.1:0-6986 GCA_043718595.1 Gemmatimonadaceae bacterium | reverse complement strand
GTGGCGACGGAACACTGCTTCGCGGTGCGCGCTTTCTGAACGGACATGCCGCACCCATCCTCGGCATCAACATGGGCCGATTGGGATTCCTGACGAGTTGTCGCGGGTCGGACTTTGAGGATGGCGTACGCCGATTCGCGCGTGGCGACTACGTCTCAGTGGCGCGGATGGCCTTGGCATCGCGCGCACTCGACGTAAAAGGCATTGCGCGCTGTCAGTGGTTGGCGCTCAACGATGTGGTCCTCCACAAAGGCGGATTTGCTCGCGTCGTACGCCTGTCTGTGTTTGTCAATAACGAGCCCGTTGGCGCGTATTCGGCCGATGGATTGATCATTTCCACACCAACGGGTTCCACCGGCTACTCGCTGTCAGCGGGCGGTCCGATCGTTGTGCCAACCGTAGAAAGCATTGTCCTCACTCCCGTCTCTCCACACACACTGGCCATGCGTCCGTTGGTGCTTCCGCCAGACGTGGTCGTGACGGTGCGTGCAGATGATGATGGTGACGAGAATTTGGTAACGATTGACGGCCAGGTCGGCACCACATTTACTGCTGGCGAAACTCTCGTCATTCAACGCGCGCCAACCGCCGTCCACATCGCCAGCTTTCCCGGAACTGAGTTTTTCGCCCGACTGCGAAGGAAATTCGGCTGGGGTGGGCTTTCGGAGCGCGACGGCGAGATACCCTGATCCCGTTGCAGGACCGTCGCTGATGCTTGTCGAGCTGCGCATTCGAAACGTTGCTGTCATCGACTCGGTCGCGCTACCGCTCGTCGGTGGTCTCAACGTGTTGTCCGGCGAAACCGGCGCCGGTAAGTCCATTATCGTCGGCGCTCTCGGACTGTTGCTCGGCGACCGCGCCGCGTCAGATCGCGTGCGCGCTGGCGCTGACAAAGGCTCGGTTGAAGGCGTGTTCGACATTCATTCGCTCGCGGATTTGCGTGCCGAGCTGGACGCGCGCGGCGTTGACACGGAGGAGGGGCTTCTCGTGCTCAAACGCGAGATTGGTGCGGCTGGCCGTTCGCGGGCGTGGATCAATGGCTCACCGGTTACTGCGGCAGTCCTGGCGGAAGTTGGCGTCCGGTTGGTCAGCGTGCATGGGCAACACGATTCGCGACATCTCCTCGAAAGTGAGCACCAGCGCGAGCTTCTGGACGCGTTTGCCGGCGCGCAGCAGGTACGCGTAGAAGTGGCTCAGCTCTACGAACGTGTGTCGACGCTCCGTGCCCGTGTCGACGCGCTACAGGCACAAATAGCAGACGCCGCCCGACGCGCCGATTATCTGCGATTCGTCGCCAGGGAAGTAGAGGATGCCCGGCCAGTGATTGGTGAAGACATTGCGCTGGATGACGATATTCGGCGGCTCTCGCACGCTGAAGAGCTGCGCACGCTGGCCTCTAGCGCCGCTGCGGCCATCGCCGGTGACGATGATGCCGCGCTGAGCAAGCTGGCCGTTGTGCGGCGTGCACTGAACAGCCTGGCAAGAGTTGATTCGGCAACCGAGCGTTGGCACGCGTCATTCGACAGCGCCGTGTACTCGCTCGATGATCTGGCGCGCGAGTTGTCCGAGTACGCGGACGCGATAGACCGAAGCCCCGCGCGATTGCGCGCCCTCGAAGCGCGGCGCGACACTCTGCTCAACCTCCTGCGAAAATACGGACCAACAATCGCCGACGTGTTGCAGGCAGGAGGCGAGGCGCGCGTGGAACTCGATTTGGTGGATGGCGGCGATCAGGAATGTCAGTCGCTGCGCGCTGCGTGTCGTCACGCGGAAGAGCAGTTCCGGGACGCAGCAGCGCGACTGACCGCGTTGCGGCGGTCGGCGTGTGCGCGCATGTCGGCGGACGTGACGGCGTTACTACCAGAACTGGGTATGACCGATGGGCGGTTTGCGGTGCAGTTGGAGTCGCTCGACCACGTGTCACGGCATGGCGCGGAGGGTATCGAGTTCTTCTGCGCGCTAAACTCCGGAATTGAACAACGTCCGCTGCATCGCATCGCCTCGGGCGGCGAACTGGCCCGCATTCTGCTTGCCCTGAGCACAGTGCTGGCGCGACTGCAGCAGGTGCCCACGCTGGTGTTTGATGAAGTGGACGCCGGCATTGGCGGCGCCGTGGCGTGGCAGGTCGGCGCACTGATGCGTCGGGTGGCGACACACCACCAAGTGCTCGCCATCTCGCACATCGCGCAGATCGCGGCGCGCGCCCATCATCACGTGGTGGTGCGCAAAGGTGCCGTTGGCGCAGTGACTACGGCGGACACCGCGGTCGTCACCGACGAGCTGCGTGTCATCGAGATCGCGCGCATGCTTGGTGGTGACGCCGAACGGGAAGTGAGCCGTGCGCACGCCCGCGAGTTACTCGCGCGCGGCGCGCACGATGAGACGCCCGTGCACCAGTCGGTGACACCGCCAACGTCGCTGAAGCGCCGTCGCGCATCCTGAGTGATGGCCCGCTAGCGCCTGGGGAAGCCCGTGTACAAGCGGAATTCCAGGCGATCGGTGGAGATCGCCGGCGTGATCCCGCCAGAGGCGCTCATTGGCTCCACATGTACAAAGCGTACCTCAACAGGATAGCGCGACCGTCCTCGCGAATAACTGCTAACCGAGGAGAAGGTGAGGCCGAATGCAAGTGCCTGAAACGTTCGCGACGCGTTGGACTGCACCGTAAACGCCGGTGCGACGGAGCTAGCCGACGCGATGGGACTCGTCACGTCCATCGTCAACACATCGGCAGCAACTCGGCGAAAGAGATACGCCCCAGAGACGCCGAAAAACTCTCCCAGCACGACACGCGGTGCGAGTTCCAGTTCAGTGCGCTGCCCCAGCAGTCGCCGCGCGGTTGTTACCTGAAAGGCAGCGAACGTTGTCGAATCCGTCTGTATCGGCGCTGCCGTCGCGATGCGGTCGGCGATGGGTCGCGCCAGTCGAGCGCTGGCGCTGACCCAGAATCGATGGTTCAACACCAGATCTGTGGTGCTTCGCAACAGCAGCGCGCTGACCCCATCGCCAATCGGCACATCAAACGCGTCGTCCACGCGATCAGCGCCCGCAGATCCAAAACGCCAGCCCGCAGAGAGCATGCTGCGCACCGCGCGCCCCCGATTGAGCAGCCGTTGTGCCTGATCCGCGTTGAAAGTGTCCCAAAGCAACACCGACGCCGTGAGATCAACGTCGCCGATGCCAGCGCGTCGCTTGCCGCCTAGGTCGGTGTAGGCGAGTCCGAATGCCGTGTCGTTTGCAATCCGCGCGAGACTGCCTGGGCCGGCGACGAGCGTGGCCGCAGCTGGCAACGACGATGCGGCAATACTTGTAACGCCAAACCCTTCGAACGCATTGCGAAGCGCAACGAGGGACGCGTTGATGGCGAGTTGCGTCGTTGAGCCAGTGATCGGAACCACGGGTGAGCCGCCGCGCACACTGTCGCCGTACACCGAAGCTAATGCGCTCTGCGTGGAGAGCGCACGCTGGAGCAGTTCCTGCGCGGCCGCGCTGCCGGACTTTATCGCATCACATCCGCTCGCACCGGCCGCCGCGCATCTGGCGACTTCAGCACTCAGTTGTGCGCGCGCCGCGGCGATCTGCCGGAGTAACTGCGCATTGCTGGCTCGGACCGCAGCACCCGTTGTGGCGTAGGTGGGATTCTGTCCAACATTTGCGCCGGTGCCGTCGCGATTGAGGATCAGCTGTGTGCTTTGCTTCGATTCGACGTACGGTACGACAATGGCGATACCGATTCGTGAGGTGATGCCAACATCAACGGTGAATGGCACGGTGGTCTGTCGCACAATACCGTTTGCTTCAAGCGAACCAAGCGACAACGAAAAGTCCGTGCGTCCACTGAGGGCCCGAATCGCCTGTTGCACGTTGTTCAGTTGTGGCATCGCGCGCACACCAAAACTGTTGGTGGACAGGGCCGACAACAGTGGTCGGCGGTCGGTACGCCCGTTGGCGTCAGGCGCGTAGACGGTACCGTACTGACTCCACACGCCCGACACTCCGTAGCGTACGCCGCGTTTCGCGTGAGGGATCGCGTCGTCGCCAACACCGGTGACCGCCTGCGCGTTCAGCGCGGCAAAAGCGGGTAGCAGCAACGCGACGCGGAGTGTTGAAAGCCATCTCACGCGCGCGTGACTCGCCACACCACGCGTCCGCGTGTCAAACCGAGGAAAAGGAATGAGAACAGGTTCATGCCGAAGGATTGAGGCCGGGTACAAACGAACCGGCTAGATTAGCCCGTGGCCGAGAGGGCGTCAACGCGCGCCGAACGACCGCTGCTTACGGTGTACCCGCGCCATTCATGACGTTCCCCTAACGATCTCCTGTGCACATTCCATCCGTTCCGTGGCAGCTCACGGGCAATCACTGGCTGACGCTTCCATGTATTAACCCGGCAGACGGCGCCATTCACGCGATCGGTGTGCTCCATCGCGGAGCGCGTGCCGCCATTGAGTTCGCCGGCATCGCTGACTTTGAACATCGGGCCGACGCTCCGCTCTGCGTCCCCGTACTTCGCGTCAATGGCGAAGTGGTGGCGTTGGCAACGGAAGGGATTGCGTGGGAGCGTGCGGTCGGATGGTTGCCGACCTTCACCTGTACGATCGGTGATCTGGTCGTGCGCGGAACGGTGTTTGCGCCGTACGGACGTGACGCGGACATGGCGGGGGCGGTCTACACGCTCGGCGTGGAGAATCGCGGAACGCAGGAGGCGCACGTTGAGGTCGCGCTGGAAGGGCAATTGGGGCATCGGCAACAGCGCGTGCGCACGGCGCGACCATTCGATGATGCGCATCTGGTATGCATCGTCCCCGAAGAGGTGTTGGTGTTGGAAGGGGCGGGAATTCCTGGGCTGGCAGCGATCGCCATCGGTTCCGACGGCCCAGCCCGGTTGGAAGCCGCCGATGGCCCCTCACGCGAGCCGCGCGGCTTTGCCATTCGTCGGGACGTCGTTGTCGCCGCAGGCGGTGCGGTGCAATGTGCCTTCTATCTCGCCGTCGGGCCGGAACGTGATGGCGCGCAAGCAACAGTGGCCGTCCTTCGGCGGCGAGGGTGGCGCGCGCTGCTGACCGCCACCCGGGAAGCGTTGGCGTCGCTTGAGCAGAGCACAGGGAGCGATGGTATGGATCGCATCGTCAATCGCAATCTGCTCTTTGCATATTTCTACGGAGTTGGTCGTGCCCTCGACGATGCGCACTACTATCTCGTCCGATCACGCGCGCCGTGGCACTCCGCAGGCTGCACTGTGCGCGACTGGGAAGCGCTCATGTGGACATTGCCCGCGGTGCAACTTGCCGACGCGGGGTTGGCGCGCGAATTACTAGTCCGCACGTGTGAATTGCATGGCTATGCGCCCGGACAGGGCGTGCACTACATGGACGGAACGCTGTTCCAACCCGGATTTACACTCGAAGGTCCGGCAGCGTACGCGATCGCCGTCGACCGCTACATCCGTGAATCCAACGACGAACAAATCGTTGAGGAACCCGTCGTCGCCGACACCCTGTACCTTGCGTCGGACGATATTGCCGCGCGCCGCGATGAGCGCATTCCGTTGTATTCGACCGAAGTCATGCCGTCTGGCGCGCCCGCGCCGTATCCGTTCACACTGCACGGTAACGCGGTGGTCGCCCTCGCACTGGAAGTGTTCAAGCGCACGCTGGACGAAGAGGCCGCGGCAGCCGTTGACGATCCGGCCGCTGTGCGAGCGGCGTTACTTCGGCACTTCTCGGTGGATCGTGGAGGAAAGGCCCGACTCGCCGCCTCGATCGATCTGGCCGGCGGTGCGTCGCTCGAGGACGATCCCGTGGGTTCGTTATTGTGGCTGCCGCTGTACGAGGCGCTGGACCGCGACGATTCACTGTTTCGGCGTTCGGTGCGCGCCGTCACTGGTGCACCGATCGGACCAACCGCGCTGCTCCCACAGGTCGCGCGATTGCTCGGACCGGATGCGGCGGAAGTACTGGCGTGGCTCCGTCGCGCACCGCTCGATCAGGGGATCGCGGCAGAGTATGTCGACATGGACGGCCGCGCACTCAGCAACGGCGGCGACGCCGCGCTCGCGGGCTTGCTCGCGCATACACTCTGGTACGCGGCGCACGCGCTTGGACTGCGCGCCTGACTCGCGCTTGTCCGACTCGGCTGATGTCGATAGCTTGCTCGCACGCGGGAATAGCTCAGTTGGTAGAGCACAACCTTGCCAAGGTTGGGGTCGCGGGTTCGAGTCCCGTTTCCCGCTCTTGTCGTTGACTCGGGATTGCGATGATCGGGAGCGCCTGCGCGTTCCCGTTGTCGTTCGTGGTTGCGCGCGCTCTGCACCCGGATGGCGAAACTGGCAGACGCGAGGGACTTAAAATCCCTTGGCCGCAAGGCTGTGCGGGTTCAAGCCCCGCTCCGGGTACTACTTCAAGGAGATGGCATGCGGGTGGCGTCGTCCATTGTCTGACGTCGTCGATTTGGCTGAACAACTACTGCGCATCGAATCGACCACAGGGAACGAGCGCGACGTCAGCAATTTCGTCGCGCAGTGGCTTCGTGCGCGTGGTTGGTTGGTCACGATGCAAAGCGTCGCACCAGATCGCGAGAACGTCTGGGCATCTCGTCGCGGTGGTGGTGTTACGCTGTCAACACATCTGGACACCGTGCCTCCCTACGTCGCACCGCATATCGATGGTCCGCGACTGTACGGGCGCGGCGCCTGCGATGCCAAAGGCATCGCGGCCGCGATGATGATCGCCGCACAACTGCTTGCCGAACAACGTGAAGAGCGCGTGGACTTGCTCTTCGTGGTCGGCGAAGAAAAGGGATCGCCCGGGGCAATTGCGGCTGGTCAGTTGCCAGCAACCAGTCGTTTTCTTATCAACGGTGAACCCACCGAGAGTGCACTCGCGTCCGGAGCGAAGGGCGCACAGCGCGTTATCGTGCGTGTGCACGGTCGTGAGGCCCACAGCGCGTACGCGCACCTCGGCGACAGTGCACTTGAACCACTGCTC
>JAYSVL010000134.1:0-6994 GCA_043718595.1 Gemmatimonadaceae bacterium | reverse complement strand
CCCACCGTCGCCACAAGTTGCCCACTGCGATCGACAATCAGGGCGCATCGCGCCTTGGCGTCGTACAGAAATCGCTGCAAGGTGATGGTGATGGCTCCAAAGTCATCCTCAGTGAACGACCAGGTAGCGGCGCCGACGGACATGTACGTAGGGACAGAGGGATCGAACGCTCCTCGGAAACGAAGGCGTCGCGCACTATCAACGCGTGGCTGCCTCCGAAAGTAACCACCTGCGGCACTGGGTCCCATCGTCCCGCAGCAGCCAACCGCGCTACGTCATGTCGCGACGCGCCGACAACGCCTGCGCAATGGTGACACCGTCGGCGTACTCCAGATCACCGCCCACCGGCAGCCCGCGGCCAATGCGCGTCACGCGGACGCCCAGGTGCGCCAATTGCCGCTGCACGTAGAGGGCCGTCGCCTCCCCTTCCAGCGAGGGATTGGTGGCCAGAATGACCTCCCGCACATCCTCCGGCTGAATGCGCTTGAGGAGCGAGGCCACGGTCAGATCGCCCGGTCCAACCCCGTCAAGTGGAGCCAGGCGTCCACCCAATACGTGGTAGAGCCCCCGAAACTCGCCCGCGCGTTCAATCGACGCGATGTCCGAGGCCTCCTCCACGACGCACAGGATGCTGCCGTCGCGGCGGGGGTCGGCACAGAGCGAGCAGACTGCCAACTCGGTGAGGTTGTGGCAGCGGTCGCAGGCGCGCACGCGGTCGCGCATCGCGACGATGGCCTCGGCCAGTCGGTGACTCTGGGCGGCCGGCTGGCGCAAGAGATGGTAGGTGAGCCGCTGGGCGGTCTTTCTCCCAATGCCTGGCAAGCGCGCGAGCTCGCTGGTGAGCGCGTCAATGACGGACATGTGCCGTGGTCTGTTGGCTCCGCCGTGAGTCGCGGCTCAGAACGGCAACTTGAACGGCAGTTCGATACCGCCAGTCACCTTGCTCATCTCGTTCATCGCGCTCTCGCCGGCCTTTTTCTGCGCTTCGGCCGTGGCAATGACAATCAGCTCTTCGAGCATTTCGATGTCGTCCGGATTCACCACGGCACGATCGATCTTGACGCGCTTGAGTTGCAACTTGCCGTCGCATTCCACGCTCACCATGCCGCCGCCCGCCGAACCGGTAAAGGACTGGCGCGCAAGGTCTTCCTGCGCCTTCTGCAGGTTGCCCTGCATGTTCTTGAACTGCTCCATCAACTTGAAGATGTCGGCCATGGTCGAAAAATAGTGATGAGAAAGCACGCCGTGATGAACGGTCAGTCGAGGAGTTCAAGGTCGAGCGCGCGCACGGCCGCTTCGAGCACGGGATCACGTGCGGACAACTGTTGCAGGCGTTGTTCGTGCACTTCTTTTTGCGTCAGCCGCTTACTGTTGCGTGCCGTCTGGTCCACCGCCGATTGCTGCGCGCGCAGTGAGAACGTGGTCACACCTTCAACACATCCTTGCAGTGCGGCCAGCACGTCCACCCGAGCGCTCTCGACGGCGCGGACGAATGTGTCGTCGCTGGTTGAATAGCCAAGGAGTACAGCGCCCTCTCCGGTTACGGCGGTTGGCGTAAGCCGTTGCAGCGACTCTGCGACCATACCCCGTCCGGCTTTACGCACGGCGTCGATCACGTCCTTCCATCGTGCCTGCACGAGCGTGATGGACGGTGGCGCACTGACATGCGGGGTCGACTCGCGCAGAGCAACTGGCGCGCGTTGTGTTTCGGCATCGAGACGTTGCGCTGCAGCAGCCGCCTCGGCCACCTGCTGCGTGGCCGGTCGCGGCGGTGGGACCTGCACGTGCATCGGCCCGGACGCGATCGCAGGCGCGATGATTGCCGCCGGTGGCAACGCGTGTGCTGGCGCGACGCGTGGCTCGCGCGAGGCGCGACGCGGTGGATCGTCGCGACCGCCGTCCGCAAAGCCTCGCAGCACGTCCTCGAGTTCCACGGTACGGTCAAGTAACGCGAAGCGAACGAGTAACGTCTCGATCAAGAGCTGCGGCTGGCCACTCCGGCGAAACATGGGTTCGAGTTCGAGCAGCGCGTGCAGCATACGCAGGAGATCCGCTGCCGTTACCAACGGCGCCCGTTGCAACAGCTCGTGCCGCATCCGCTCCGAGACATCCGTCAGCGCGCCACCAAGCGCGCAGGTCAACTGCGATCGCAATAAGTCGCCGAGGCCCGACATGACGAGCGCAAAATCGACGCCGGCATCGGCCAGTGCTTGCACAGCCGGAAAGACGTCCGCCGCGCGACGCTCGATGACGATGTCGAGCAGCGCGAGGTATTCCTCCTCGGGCACGAGACCGAGGGCAATGCGCACGTTCTCGGCCGTCACACCACCGCTGTCGCCAATGGAGAGCACCTGATCGGTGAGCGACAGAGCATCGCGCAACCCACCGTCTGCGGCGCGCGCGATCATCGCCAGCGCGTCGTCCTCAAAGGCGACCTGTTCTTCATGCAGCACACTGGCCAGGCGCTCGCGAATCTCGGACGGTCCGATGCGTTTGAGATCGAACCGCTGCAAGCGCGACAACACCGGTGCCGCGGCTTGCGCGATCTTCTGCGGTTCCGTGGTCGCGAACACAAAGACGACGCGTGGCGGCGGCTCCTCCAGGATCTTGAGCAGCGCATTCCACGCTTCGCGTGTGAGCATGTGCGCTTCGTCCACGATGTACACTTTGTAGCGATCCTCGCCGCTAGGTGCGTACATCGCACGTTCACGCAATTCGCGCGCGTCGTCCACACCACGATTGGACGCGGCATCAATTTCGACGACATCGAGCGACGTACTCCCGGCCCAGATGCGCTGACAGCTGATGCACTGCCCGCATGGCTCGCCGTTGAGTGCAGGCTCGCCGCGGCGTTCGCAATTGAGGGCCATCGCCAGCACGCGGGCGAGCGTCGTCTTGCCGGTGCCGCGCGGTCCGCACAGCAGGTAACCGTGGGCTACACGATCCCGGGCGATCGCGCCTTTGAGCGTATTCGCCACGTGAGACTGCACCGCCACGGAGGCGAAGTTGCGTGGTCGGTACTTTCTGGCGAGCGCGAGGGACATTTCCGGAATTTAGTCGGGCGTCGATTGGCAGGACGCGTGCACGGCGCGGCGATCCCACCAGACAAAAGCGCGCGGGAGGTCCGTCTCCTTGTGAGAGCGAAGCCTCCCGCGCGCAATACTCCGGGCCTGACGAAGCGACGCCAGACTCCACGTTCCGCTGCTACCTTCGGGGTCCTGACGGGGTTGGCGGGCTGATGCCCTCCGGGACCCGGAGCACTTTGAAGATAGTCAGCGCGATACGCACCGCAAATGTCGTGGTGCGGCGCGGTGCGTCAGGTCGCCGAAAGCACCTCGTGCAGCGCTTGCGCCAGTCGCGGCGCGGCCTCGGCGACGGCCGCTATCGGCGCGTTCAGGTGCGTGATGGCGCGCAGGCGAGTTGGCGTCCACGCAGAGATGCGCACACCCAGTTGTGCGGCGCGCGCGACAACGGCATCGCCGCGCGCGGATGGCAGGTCGATCATGACGATGTTTGTGTCCGGCGGCACAACCGCAGCGCCGGCGACGCCGTGCACCATGTTGGCGAGGTAGCGTGCGGCTTCGTGGTCTTCCGGAATGCGCGCGAGGTGGTGTTCCAGCCCGTACAACGCGGCCGCCGCCAACACGCCACTCTGCCGCATTCCGCCGCCAAATCGACGACGCGCACGTACCGCTCGCATCATCGCATCTCGCGATCCGGCGAGCAGCGAACCGATCGGCGCGCCGAGTGCCTTGGAGCACGACACCATCACGGTATCGGCGCAGGCAGAAAACTCGGCGACACTCGTTCCCGACGCTGCCGCGGCGTTCCACAACCGCGCACCGTCGAGATGGAGCGGCAGGTTGGCGCTGGTCGCCACAGCACGCAGCGCGCGCATCTCGCGCAGTGGCGTGACCATACCACCGGCACCGTTGTGCGTATTCTCGACGCACACCAACGAAAGCTCGGTATTGTGCGGAGATGATGGTGACAGCGCCGCCGCCAGATCAGCCGCGCCAAAGATCGGTGCAGCGCTTCGCACAACGCGCACCTGTACGCCGGCCAATGCCGCCGTCGCCGCCATTTCGGAATGCACAATATGCGCGTCCGCGTCGACCAGCAGTTCCGTGCCGGGCGTAGTGAGCAACCAGATCGCGACCTGATTGGCCATCGTCCCGGTTGGGAAGAACAATGCCTGTTCTTTGCCGAGGCGCTCGGCAATCACCGCTTCCAGTCGACGCGTGGTGGGATCGCCATCGAGCACGTCGTCGCCCACTTCGGCATCAGCCATCGCGCGACGCATACCGGCTGTTGGCGTGGTGACAGTGTCGCTGCGAAGGTCGATGGTCGTGTACGGTCGCGCTGTAGGAGCTGTCATTTGCGTTTGCGTACGGGAAATCGTGCAGTCGCGGCAACCGCGCTCATCTCCGCCGTTTCAATGCGCCGCCGATCGAACGCGTGCGCGACTTCACCACCGATGAGAAAAAGCAACGCGCCATAGTAGGTCCAAAATACGACGGCAACGATCGCCGCAATGGAGCCGGTGTACAGCGAACTTGGGTCGAGATTCTGCACCAGCAAGGCGAAGAGATGCCGCGCCAGTTCGAAGAGCAGCGCCGCAACACCAGCCGCGAGGACAGCGGTTCGTCGCGACGGTCGATGTCGTGGCAGGCCGCGATAGAGCACGAAGAACAACACAAAAACTACAGCGTTCGCCAGCACGCGCCCGAGCACGTACGCGATACTGCCCATGGCCGACTCGCGCAGCCCGAGCCCGACGAGAAAGGCAAGACCTCGCGTTGTTGCCAGATCAAGGTAGGTGGAGAACACGACGTAGACCACGACGGCGACGGTGGTCAGGATGGTCGCCACGACGTCGAACAACTTGCCGACGACAATGCCGTGATCCGTGCGGTCGAAGATGAGCGCCAGACAACTGCGCAACGATCCAAAAAGCCGCGTCGAGAACCAGGCGAAGCTCACCGCCGCGTAGAGCCCGATCGCGCCGCGTGTGCGCATGACATCCGCGATGACGTCGCGGAATAGCATGGTCGCCGCTGGTGCATTCGTTGGCAGCAACCCTTCCACCAAATGGGTCACGGTTCGCGCGGCTTCGGTCGGTTCACTGCCGAGCAGGAACGACAACGAACTGATGAGCAGCAGTACAAGCGGCACCAGCGCGAGCAAGACGTTGAACGCCAGTCCGCTCGCCAGAAAAAACACGTTGTCCTCCGCGCCCTGATTCCAGACGCGAAGGGCAATGTCTGCGCCTGCCTTAACCTGCGCTCGCAGTGTCGTCAGCGGCGTCCCGTCCGGTGTCGGACGCAGAGTCGATCAACGGCGCATCGTCGTGATGCCGCTTGCGCATGTCATCGGCGCGCGCCTCGCGGTACGCACGCCGACTATCGGCATACGCGCGTTTGGAGGTGGCGACCGCACGTTCAAGATCTGCCCGCGCATCGAGCGCCGCTTCGCGCGCCGCGGTCACGGCTTCACCAACCGCGCGACTACGCGAACTCACGGCATCCTTGGCGCGATCGACCTGCTCATCAAACCGCGTGCGCGTGCGCTCCACTCCATCCGCCAGGGTCTCACTGGCCTGGTCGGCAAGGTGTTGCGCACGGCGTCCCGCACGGCGTGCCTGTCGCTGCAAGCGATCCCGCGTTTCCGCGCCGCTGGACGGTGCGAACAACAGCGCCGCACCGGCACCGATCGCCAGGCCGAGCAGCAACATGCCGGCCCCAACACTTCCGCCGTCGCGTTTGACGATCACTACGCGATCGTCATCGTACTCATCCTGTCGAGCCATCATGTTCTCCTGCCGCAGCGCGGCGTGTGTGTCTTAGTCACTCAAATCTGCATCGTCCGGAGCGGCGATGATCGGATTAGCTCCGTCCGGCAGTTTCCGCCGCTGTTCCGGCGCGTGCACAAAACGCGCTACCGTCTCACGCGTGCCGACGATCCCCAATTGCGTAAAGAGGAACGAGAATTTTTCGTCGTAAGCAGCGCCAAGTGTTGTACGCACACTCGCAGGCAAGTTCCACAACTTTCGCTTGAACGGACCAATCGCCTTCTTGCGCGTCTTGTAAAAAAACTGCTCATTGCTGTCACTCGCCTTGCGTTCATCCTTGGCGTTCACTTCCAGCCATGCGTACATCGCCTCGCGCTGCTCGGTCGGCAAATGATCGTACATCATGTTCTGGAAGTTGGTCGCGAGATGAATCTCGGCCGTCTCGGTGCGCGGGAAGTTGTGGAATGCGGTGTCTGGCAGCGTGGACGCGCCGTGCTGCACTGCGCCCGACAAACCGTAGGAATCACGCGAGATGCGAGATAACGTTTCCAGCGTGTCGAGATCCAGCTTGACGTCGGCGATGGAGCCATCGGCCAGGACGACGCCACCGTGTGACGTGCCTGACTGTACGGAAATCTTCGACAGCCCAGCCATGCCCGGCACCTGCGCCTGTAACGTGCGGTTATAGCCGTCCATGAATGCTTCAAGCTCGGCCGGCGTGCTGTTCTCCGTGCCCACTTCGCCGATTTCTCCGCCAATCGAGATGGTCACGCCGGCAGGTTCTTCAGCGCGCACGGCACGCGTGATGTCAACGCACACCTCGTAGTTGAGACGCTGCTGCTCAGCCAACGTTGCCTTGGAGAGATCGACCAACGTCGACGTGTCGACATCAATATTGTAGAAGCCCGCCGCCACTGCCTCCTTCACCAGCATCTTGACCGCATTCACTTCAGTGACGGGGTCGACCGCGAACTTCTTGTGGTTGACCTGGAAGTGGTCACCCTGAATGAACAGCGGCCCGCGAAAACCCTCGCGCATCGCGGCCGCGAGTGCAACCGCCACGTATTCCGATGGCCGCTGTTCGGTGTAGGCGATTTCTGAGCGGGCGATTTCGAGGATGAACGCGCCGGCATCCAGGGTATTCGCGGTGCGGAAAATGGAACGCATTGTGTCGTACGACATCGCGCGGATGTTCATCGCCGG
>JAYSVL010000133.1:0-6999 GCA_043718595.1 Gemmatimonadaceae bacterium | reverse complement strand
CGGGAAGTCCAGCGGAATTCGCACAGTCCTGCTCGCCTGTGCTGCGTGCCAGAGCACAGATTACACTATATGTGGTGCGCCAACCGTGTCGAGTTGGCGCGAATTGTCATCGTTACGCGCCCCCCGCTACTCGCGTCCCGCCTGACGCAGCATTCCCTCAGCGCCTGCACGCCACGCAATGACCACTGAACTCATCACGATCTTCGCCGCGATTCTGGGAAGCGTAGTCGTTGTTGGGCTTGCAGCGAGCTGGTGGATGAATCGTACGCCGTCCTTTGAAAAAGAGGGCTCGCGCACGCTACCGCTGTTCGGTTCGACGGGCACCTCCGAGGCAGCACGACTCGAGATTTCAGCGTGGAACGACGTCCCGGATGACGGTTCCCATCGCGAACTCGACCGTGACAACACCGCTGTTACTACAGACCGGTCGACGCGTGAGCCGTTGCAGCCGTGGGCTGCGGAGCCGCCAGGAGAACTGCTGGAGAAGTTGCGACGGGAATTGCCAACGCAGGAGGTCCCTGCGTGGTCACCGGAGCCTCCGCAAGGCGATGAGCGCTTCGCCGTGCCTCCGAATGCGCTGGACAATGTGGGACGTCAAACACCGACCTACGGCACCCCGCTGCCAATAACCTCGCCTGACCAGTCCGCTGGCGGCGTGTCGTTACCGCTACCACCCTCGGCGCCGCCATCACGGTCGACGTTCGAGCCAGCAACCAGTGCGTCAAACGGTGTCGATCGGAGTGCAGCATTTGCACCGCCGTCTCTCTCAACTCCGGCGGCGCTGCAATCGGCCGTACCCAGTCCGGCCACATCTACTCCAGCAACGCCCACTCCAGCAGCACCCTCTCCGGCAACGCCGCGGACCGTCACCGCGCCGCCGCCGCGCGCAGTTCCCCCGTTTCCCACGAACACCACGCCGAACTCGAGCGTTTCACCAATTTCAGATGTGAGCGCTGCGGTTAGTCCATCGGCAAGGCGCCCGGAAGAGGTGGTACGCGCCAACGGTGCCGCTGGACGAACGATCGAAGGACAGCTGCTGCGTTTTAGTGTGCCGACGGACGGTACGCTGCAGTTCCTTCCAGGTCGCTTGGAGATTTCCTCTGGGCTGGATGCGGGCCGAGAGATCCGCTTTGTGCGCGTTCCCGGACCGAACGGCACGGAGGTAACGTTCGGTCGCAGTGAAGGCGAACTGTACCGTCACGTGCAGTTGCTCGATCAGACCGTGAGCCGAACTCATGCGCGCCTTCGCTTCAAAGACGATCGCTGGTGTCTCTTCAATCTGTCCAAAACCAATCCTGTCGTACTCGACGGTAAGGTGCTTGGCACTGAGGAGGATCACCTCTTGGAAGACGGTGCCAGAATTGAGATGGGTGAAGTAGTTTTCACGTTTAGAAATCGGTGAAGTTTCCTCACGCACTGCTCATACACGTTGCACAACTTGACGCGCGATGATCGATGAGCCGGACCAACGCGACGCGGCGGCACGCGACGCTGGTGAAGTCCGTGACCTCGAGGACGCGTACACGTTGCTCGGCGAGCTCGGACGCGGCGGTAGTGCCATTGTCTATCGCGCTCGTGACCGTGCCTTGCATCGTGAAGTGGCGATCAAAGTTGTCCGACCGCGCTTTGCTGCCAATGCGGAAGAGGCGGTAGCGCGACTCGCGCGCGAGGCGCGCACGGTGGCACGACTGCAGCATCCCAATATTGTCACGGTGCACGCGGTACATCGACTCCGTGACGGCGGGCTGGCGTTGGTGATGCAGTTGGTACCGGGTCGCACACTCAAACAAGCCATCGCCGACGAAGGTCCGCTTGCACCAGAACGCGCCGAAAGCATCCTGAAAGAAGTGGCGCAAGCGCTGTCGTTCGCGCATGCGCACGGGGTGGTGCATCGCGACGTGAAGCCGGAGAACATTTTTCTTGAGACGGGTTCGGGGCGCGCACTGCTTGCCGATTTCGGCATCGCACACTCCAGCGAATTCGACTCGCGGTTGACGATGGATGGTGCGGCCATCGGAACGCCTGCGTACATGGCGCCGGAACAGATCGACGGCGCGCCGGCCAACGCGCGCTCGGACCTGTACAGTCTCGGCTTGGTTGGCTGGGAAATGCTCACGGGTGAGCGACCCTGGGAAGGTGAAGCGCTCTACAACATCATCTTCAAGCAGAAGAACGAAGACCTGCAGGCCATCGACGCGCTGCGACCGGGTGCCGTGCCCGAGCGTCTGCAGTACATTGTCGAACGTTTGATGCAAAAGCGTCCATCCGCACGATGGGCAGGTGCCGACGGGCTGCTTGCCGCGATGAACGCGTGGGTGGTGCCCAACGATTGGCGGCAATGGGAGGAGTCGCATCGTCGTCGTCGTGAGGGCTTGAAGGGCAAGCACAAAGGCAAAGCGGCGGTGCCTGACGCGCTCAATTCCGCCACGGTGCGTTTTTCACGGTCCGACGTCGCGTCCACCACGCAGGACGATGTCACGGCGCCGAGTGATGCGGTGGTGACGGTACCGGCAGAAGACGATGCGCCCTCATGGGCGAGTGTGGAACCGTCATCACCGCGCGGCCGCCGACTTGGAATGCTGGTCGGGCTCGCGTTGCTGATCGGCGGAGGTGGTGTGGCGACCTACGTGCAGCGAGACCGTCTCTTTCATGCGTCGGTCGCGCCGTCGTTGACGCTCAACGACTCACGCGTCGTGGCGTTGCCAATTGTGCCGCAGGACGCGGATTCGATGACCACGTCAACATCTGCCGGCTCGTTGTCGGATTCGGCGGCCAGGCTTGCTGCAGCGGGGAGTACAACAGCGGCCGTTGATGCCGCGCGCGCCGACTCGATGCGGGAAGCGTGGCGCCAACGTCGCGCCGATCGACGTCTGGCTACGCGATCGGATACAGCGGCGTCTGGTGTGGCAGTGGCACCGAATGGCGCAGTGCCGTCATCCACGCCCACTACGGTCGTTCCGGTCGCGGTGGCCCCGCCGCGTGTCGAGAGTGTGCGCGCCACGGACGATCAGGGCACTATCGCGGCTGGTGGACGACACAGTTGTGCGCTGCTCGCTGGGCGCGTGCTCTGCTGGGGGGCCAACGATCGCGGCCAACTTGGCGATGGCGATGTCGAATCGCACGACATACCAGCGCCAATTGTTGGCGATCTGTCGCTCGTGCAAATCACGACAGGCACGCAACATTCCTGCGGCGTGGCGCGCGGTGGCGATGCGTACTGCTGGGGGAGTGACGAGCGTGGACAGTTGGGCGACGCCACGACGACTTCGCGGAGCGCCCCGGTTCGCGTCGCGGGGAATCATGCGTTTCGCGTATTGCGCGCCGGTGGTGCACACACGTGCGGCCTGACGACCGGTGCACAGGTGGCCTGCTGGGGCGCGAACACCAATGGGCAACTTGGCGACGGCGGTTCATCAACGCACTCATCACCGGTCACCGTCGACGCGGACGCGCGTTTTGTGTCGGTCACGTCGGGGTGGAATCACAGTTGCGCCATCGCGTCCGATGGCACGGCCTACTGCTGGGGGGCGAACGCTGCCGGACAAGTCGGCAACGGAGCGCGCGTTGACGCGCGTGCGCCAGTCGCCATCGGTGGCGACCTACGTTTTACCAGCGTGTCCGCCGGCGGCACACATACCTGCGGCGTGACTGACGCTGCGGAGGTGTTTTGTTGGGGAAAGAACTCGTATGGACAACTGGGTACGGGCAATGCCACCGATCAAGCCACGCCAACACGTGTTGAGACGTCGGTACGGTTTGTCAGTGTGACGGCAGGTGGCGTGCACACCTGCGCGCGCACGCGAGGCGGGCAGGCGTGGTGTTGGGGTCGCAATGTGTACGGACAATTGGGCGATGGATCAACAGTCAGTCGCGATGCGCCAACTCGCGTTGCTGGCGGGACGGCATTCTCTGCCTTGAATGCCACCGGCGCGCACACGTGCGGTGCGACGAGCGACGGCGAGACGTTGTGCTGGGGTTTCAACGTCGAAGGCCAGCTCGGCGACGGCACGCGCAATCATAATCCGCGACCAACGCGAGTGACGATGGTCGCGAAGTAACATGCTGACGACCGCGCGACATCGCGTATCTGGACTGAGCGAGCGACGTGGGCTGATGTGGCTTCGCACGGCGCTGCTAGTGATGGCCATTGGGACGTCCAGCGCATGTCGCGGCGTTGGTGACATGACCGCGCCTCGTCCGCTCGAAGTCCCGGTGGCGACCGTCGTGTTGTCGAGCGAACGGTTGACGCTGAGCGAAGGCAGTTCTGTCGCGTTGCAAGCCATAGCGCGTGACGATCGTGAGAAGGCGCTCGCCGACCGACGCGTGTTTTGGTCAAGTGGCGATACGACAATCGCGACCGTGTCATCGGCCGGCCTTGTTACCGCCGTGCGCAGTGGCACCGTGCAAATCTCGGCCAGCGTCGATGGACGCAGCGCGGTCGCCTTGGTCACGGTTACAGCGCGCGCGGTTGCGTCGGTACAACTGACACCGGCCACGCCCAATGTGCTTGTTGGCGCCTTTGTGCAACTGCAGGCACGTGCGCTTGATGAAAGTGGCACGCTGCTGACCAACAGGCCCATTGCCTGGAGTACGAACGATCCGCGCATCGCGGTCGTCGATGTCGGTGGCTTGCTCACCGGTATCGCCCCCGGCGTCGCCACCGTCACCGCAACAAGCGAGTCGCGCAGCGCCGCCGTTGGTGTCACCGTGTCGCCAGTCCCCGTCGCCAGCATTCTGCTCACACCGGCGCGGGATAGCGTGGTGCTCGGTCAAACCACGCAGTTATCCGCCACACCGCGCGATTCCATCGGCACGCGTCTTGATGACGCGGTCGTCTGGTCGACGAGCAATCCAGGCGTCGCGACCGTGTCGTCGTCCGGACTCGTTCTTGGCGTGTCCACAGGTACGGTGACAATCACCGTGCAGAGTGGCGGACGGACGGCCAATGCCACTGTGGTAGTCAGCCCTCGTCCCGTCGGCGCCGTTATCGTGTCGCCAGCACAATCGAGCGTCACCGTCGGACAGTCGGTGCGACTCACCGTGCAAGTCACGGACGGCAATGGCAACCTGCTTGTTGGACGACCGACAACGTACAGCAGTAGTAACGTCAATGTCGCGCGCGTCAGTAGCGATGGCCTGGTCACGGTCACAGCGCCCGGCAGCGCCATCATCACCGCGAGCAGCGAAGGCAAGACGGGCACCGCAGGCGTGACCGTCAGCGTGTCGCCGATTGCGTCACTACGCATTAGTCCTGCAACAGCCTCGCTGCTCATCGGCGGTTCGACTCGTCTTACGGTCGTCGCGCTTGATGTCGCGGGCAATGTGCTCGGGCAACGCATCGTCACGTGGACGTCGGGTGCGCCGTCCGTGGTGAGCGTGTCAGCCGATGGTACCGTCACCGCGATCGCTGCCGGAACGGCACTGGTGTTCGCCGCAGCGGAAGGGCGCATGGCCTCGGCGACCATAACGGTCGCGCCGATCACTGCGTCGTCCGTATCGCTCGCGCCTGCAACATCTACGATCACGGTCGGTGGCGATGTAGATCTCTCGGCGACGCTTCGCGATGCCGCGGGGCTGATCATCACCGGTCGACCAGTTCAGTGGTCGTCGAGCAACAGCGTTGTCGCTGTAGTCTCGAGCGCGGGCCGCGTGCGCGCAGTGGCGCCAGGCACGGCGCGAATTGACGCCACCGCCGATGGAGTCACTGGCTCCAGTCTTGTGACGATTGTGCCGGTGCCGATCGCAACCTTAGCCGTGACACTGGGTTCGCCGACGCTCGTACTCGGCACGAGTACACAAGGCGTCGCCGTTCCGCGCGACGCCGCGTCGAACGCGCTCGTGCTTCGCATCATTGCCTGGTCCAGTTCAAATCCTGCGGTGGCTACGGTCTCGCAGTCCGGCATCGTGACAGCCGTCTCAGTAGGCGTCGCAACCATCACTGCGGCCAGCGAGGGCGTCGTCGCGACCGCAATCGTCACGGTAGTCCTGCCGCCCGTCGCTACAGTCACCGTGTCGGTGTCGGCATCATTGGTGATTGGCGCCACGACGCAAGCGAGCGCCGAATTGCGCGATGCGACCAGTGCTGTTGTTACCGGACGCCTTGTCACGTGGACCAGTTCGAGTCCCGGTGTCGCGTCCGTGAATGCCACGACGGGCGCGGTGACTGGTGTGTCGGTTGGCACGGCGACGATTATTGCAACGAGCGAGGGGCGCTCTGGCGCTGCATCGATCGCCATTGGGTTAGCGCCGGTGACCTCGGTGACCGTGTCACTCGTCGTATCATCGATCAACGTTGGCGCGAACACGCAAGCCACTGCTTCGGCGCGTGATGCGCTGAACAATCCACTCACTGGCCGACCGGTCGTATGGAGTAGCTCAAACACGGGCGTGGCTACGGTGTCGGGCAGTGGCGTCGTGACCGGCGTCGCGGCCGGTGCGGCAACGATAACCGCCACCGTTGAAGGGCAGGTCGGCTCCGGGTCGGTGACCGTTCTGCAAATCCCGGTTGCGTCGGTGGCCGTCTCGCTTGGTGCGTCTACAATCATTCTCGGCGCGTCCACGTCGGCCACGGCAATCGTTCGCGACGCAGCAAGCAATGTGCTCCTCGGCCGTGTGATCGTGTGGAGCAGTTCCAACCCATCCGTCGCGAGCGTATCAGGCAGCGGCGTGGTGACGGCGGTCGCCGTTGGCAGCGCATCCATTACCGCGACGAGTGAAGGGCAGAGCGGCGCAGCCTCGATTGTGGTCACGCCGGTGCCAGTCGCCACCGTCAGTGTATCGCTTGGCAGTTCATCGTTGTTCGTTGGCGCATCGACCGCCGCCTCAGCAGAACTGCGCGACGCGCAAAACAACGTGTTGAATGGCCGCAGCATTGCGTGGAGCAGTTCCAACCCCGACGTCGCGACAGTATCGGCCAGCGGCGCCGTCACCGGTATTGCCGTTGGTGCGGCAGTCATCACGGCCACGAGTGAAGGACGGACCGGCTCCGCAAGTGTGGCG
>JAYSVL010000132.1:0-2414 GCA_043718595.1 Gemmatimonadaceae bacterium | reverse complement strand
GACGACCTGCGCATCGTTCCATCGCCCCCGATTGAGCGACAGCAGTCCAAAACGCGCCATGTCGCGAGCGGAGCAGCTCAAGATCAGCCCCAACTCGCCCACGTCGATGTTGAGCCGCCAGTTCGCCGTGCTCATGCCGATGCGGTCAAACAGCAACGCCTTCGACGACGTGGTGACGGGCTGACCGGCTGCGGCGCTGGCGATGGCAAAGAGCTGATAGTAGGCCGGATTGTTGTAATAGAAGCGCGCCCCGGGTGCGGCGACCAGACGGAGCGAGTCATCCAGCCCGGACATCATGCCGAGCAGGTGCCGAACGGTGATGCGCGACTCGGTGGTGGGACTGCGCGACCAGCCGCCACCGAGGTAGCGAGTGACGGAACTGTCAATCGAGAGGCGCCCCTGCCGCGCATACTCACCGATCAATGCGCTCAACACCGACTTACTAGCCGACGCGATGATCGAGTCGGAATTCACCGTCCATCCGCGCCAGTAGCGCTCGGCGATGATCCGTCCACGCCAGAGGATCACCACGGCGGTGGACTTCTGTGTACCAGCCCAGTCGATGGCGACCCGGAGCGCCGCTGTGTCGTAGCCAAGTCGAATGGGGGCGAGTGTATCCCATGCAGTGCCGGTGGTCGGTGGGAAGTAGGCGGCGAGGGATCGCGGATCGACCTGGGTTGGCGGCGCGGGCGTTTGCGGCGCTGTGGTGCCTGTGCCTCCATCACGACCGCAGGCGACCAGCGCAGCCAACCCAGCAAGCAACAGGGGGTGGCGAACGGCAGGCCCGCGAACTCGGCGGACGAACTGCAGTGTAGTCGTCATGATCTACAGAGACGCGCCGAGCAGGGAGGCGTTAACACAATGGTGATGCGGCGGGGCACCGCTGAAACTGCTTTACTGATCGCTGGGAGGTGTACGTCGCACCTACCAAGCGATAGACAACTAACCTCGCGCGCGTGGTCGTGTCGCGCGGACCCGGTCGCGCGACGGGGCGATCCTTCGTGAGGGCGACGGACAGGTACGGCGAGCGTGAGCACGGCGAGTGGCAGAGTGGCCGCAACACGACGTCGTCGAAGATTCATCCGTCGGGAGGGTGGAATTGGTCAGCGGGCAGACACTGGTGGGCAGGCTGTCGCCTCAAATATGACCCCGCGTGCCGCGTATTCCCTTGAAATTTCTTAAGCGGACGGTGTGCGCGCGCAGCAGATTCTCTGAACGATGCCATCCGCTACTCGGCCGCATCACCATGCGCGAGATGTTGTTGTTCGTGCCCTATCATGATCAGCATCACCGTGGAAACGGTGCCAAAGAGCTTGGCCGCTCTCAACACTTAACAAGCGAGAGACGACGAATGATCCTCCGCAATCGAAGCACTTTTGCAATCGTGCTCTCTCTTTGCGCAATCGTCACAACCGTCGGCGCGCAGCAGCTTCCCGCCGTGCTGCACATCGCGGACGGGCGAACGCTCTACGTCGTCGGACTGCGAAGATGGAGCGTTGGGATGATCCAGGATTCCCTCGGCAAGTATTCGCCGGGCGACTCGCTACAGTCACATGCGTGCGCGGCAGTGCTCCGTTACAAGTTGCGTTTTGCCGACGCCTCGGCCGCCACGATCGAGCGAGGCAATGGTCGGCCCGACGATGTGATCGTCACCGTGCGCGAGCCACAAGACTCGGCCCGCGTGCACTATCGCCACGTTGGTGCAGAGACGTGGGGTCTGCGCGCAGGGTGGCGTCAGATCACCACTTTGATCGCGAAGGAACCAACGCGTTTTCAGGCCGTCAGCAGAACGTATCTCTCGCCCCTGCCGTCCGAGGACGGGCAACGTGTAAACGCCCAAACCCCGCCGTGGCTGCGCGCATCGTCGCCAGTAACCCGGGAAACCTCACGACCTGTGTTGCGAGACGATAGACTCGCAACCGTCGACGCGATGCGAGATCCGGCGGTTCGCTTTCTGCGTGAGCGCAACACCGAGCGAGACTACCTGGAGGCATTGAACGTCATCACGCACTCCCCAAAACTCTTCGATCGTGCGGTCGCCGCGCTCATTCTCTTCAACTTCCCCACTCGTGAGCACGCGCGCATCGCACTGTTCCGCGCGATTCGCGAGCGTGATGGCGTGACCAAAAACGTTGCCGCTGACGTGCTCAGCGCGATGGCCGCGCGCACGAGCGCGCCATGGATCCTCACGCCAGTCTCGGACGACATTCGCTACATACTCGACGGAACGGCGGTCTCTCAGTTGCCGAAGGTGATTGACTTGCTCAATCAACTTCCTGGCGTGGGGCCATCGTATGCACGGCCGTTTCTGAGGGGTGGTGGAGAGATGCTGCTCAACTACATGGCAAGCGAGCTCCCGTCACTCAATGAGCCGGCGCACGAGTTGTTGGTGAGACTTCGCGGCGCGGATCTCG
>JAYSVL010000131.1:0-2415 GCA_043718595.1 Gemmatimonadaceae bacterium | reverse complement strand
CGAATGCCTTGTCGCATCATGACAATGAGCAGCGCGCCCAGCATGGCGCTGATGGCGCTGCCTTTGCCCCCAGTCAGCGAAGCGCCGCCAACGACGGCCGACGCGATGACGTACAGTTCATAGCCATTGGCGTCTGACGACGTTGCCGATCCATAGAACGCCGCGCCGAGAAATGCCGCCGATCCGGCCAACAGTCCGGAGAGCACGAACACGCCGAGCGTAATGCGTGCAACGTTGAGACCGGAGTACCGGCTGGCTTCGGCGTTGCCACCGACCGCAAAGATATGGCGTCCCCAGACGGTGCGTGAGAGATACAGCGCCCCCACGAACGAGACGGCCAGCATGCTGAGCAGCGGCACGGGGTAGAGCGCGGTGCCCAGACCCAGCGGCGCTTTTGCCACGGCGGTGAGCGCTTGCGGCACGAGAATGCTTTCGGCGCGGCTGCTTACAAACGCCACTCCGCGTAGAATCCACATTGTCCCGAGCGTGATGATGAAGGGATGCACACCAAGTCCGATCACCATCAGGCCGTTGGCCAGGCCGCACGCCAGGCTCACGGCCAAGCAGGTGCCGAGTCCGAGCAGCACCGTGACAAAGGGCTCCATGGGGCCCAGAGCACGCAGGACCATCGCCATGATGACGCCCGAGAGCGCGTAGATCGCGCCTACGGAGAGGTCGATGCCACCGGCGATGATCACTAGTGTGGCGCCGACGCCCATGATGGCGAAGGCACTGGCGTCGGTGGCCATCTGGATCAGCGTGTAGCGATTCAGAAAGTTGTTGACGACCTCGCCGGTCCGCGGATCGGTGTGCGAACCCGCGCCCACAGTGAGGGCCGCGCCCAGCAGCAGCAATACCAACACCAGTCCAAATTGCTGCGATCGCAGCACGGATCCACGCAGACGACCGAACAGGGTTTGGGGTCCTTCAGCGTGAGTCACGGAGATGGCGCAATGCGTTTGTCGAGACCAAGGGAACACGGTAACATACAGGCGCACACGTGCCCGTCAACGCGTTCCACTTCGACCCTGCCATGTCCATTCACAAACTCGAGTCCAATGTCGGCGGCAAGGCCGACGCCGCGCGTGCCGCCAGAGCGGCGAAGCGCGTGCCTGCGGCGCCACGCCGCGTCACCCTTGGCGTCATCGTCGGAAATCGTGGCTTCTTTCCTGGTCACCTGGCCGCCAGCGGACGCGTCGATATCTTGCGCGCGCTCGAGGAAGAAGGCATCGACGCGATCATCATCGACGCCGCGCTGACCAACCACGGCGCCATCGAGAGTCGTGATGAAGCAAAAGCGTGCGCGGCGCTGTTTCGGCAGCATCGCGATCGCCTCGACGGCGTGCTGGTGACGCTGCCAAACTTCGGCGACGAGCGCGCAGTGGCCGATACACTGCGCCTGGCGGGACTCGAAGTGCCGGTGCTCGTTCATGCCACATCGGACGATCCCGCACGCATGCTGATCGACAATCGTCGCGACGCGTTCTGTGGCAAGATGTCCGTCTGCAACGTGCTGTCGCAGTACGGCATTCGGTACTCGCTCACGTCCGTGCATACGCAGCCCCCCGACGCTCCGTCATTCCGGGAAGACCTGCGCCGCTTCGCCGCAGTATGCCGTGTGGTGAAGGGTCTGCGTGGAGCGCGCATCGGGGCGATCGGCGCGCGTCCTGCTGCGTTCAAGACGGTCCGCTACAGCGAGAAGATTCTCGAGCGCGCTGGTATTTCTGTCGAACCGATTGATCTGTCCGAGATCCTCGGACGCATCGCGCGACTCGCGGATACTGACGCTGACGTGCGCCGAAAGCTCGATGAAATGGCGGCGTACGTTGATACCAGCGGCGTGCCAGAGGAACCGCTGCTCAAGATGGCAAAGCTGGGGTTGGTGATGGATCGCTGGATGACCGAGGTCGACGTGACCATCAGCGCGGTGCAGTGCTGGACGTCGATGGAGGAGTACTTTGGTGTCGTGCCGTGCACCGTCATGAGCATGCTGAGCAACGCAAACCTGCCGAGTGCGTGCGAGGTGGATGTGATGGGCACGATCAGCATGCACGCACTCACGCTCGCGTCGGGCACCCCGGCGGCGTTGCTTGACTGGAACAACAACTACGGCGACGATCCCAACAAGGCCGTGTGTTTTCACTGCAGCAACCTGCCGCGCGACTTCTTCGAGTCGGCGACCATGGACTATCAGGCCATCATTGCCGGCACTGTGGGTCGCGACAACACCTATGGCACGATTGTCGGGACGGTGAGGCCCGGCCCCATGAGTTTCGCCAGATTTTCCACCGACGATCACACTGGCGCGATTCGCGGGTATGTGGGTGAAGGACAGTTTACGCGCGATCCGCTCTCGACGTTTGGCGGCGCGGGTGTCGTCGAGATTCCCGATCTCCAACCGTTGCTCAGGCACAT
>JAYSVL010000014.1:0-8662 GCA_043718595.1 Gemmatimonadaceae bacterium | reverse complement strand
CAAGCGAGTCAAGCGTGTGCGCTGCGGCCACGGTGTCAAACGCGATCACGGGGACCCCTGTGTCGGCCATCGTCTCAGCTCGCGTGAACGGGCCGAGTGCGACGCGACCGAGCGAGTCGAGCGCGTTATGCACCACTGCGGCGCGGTCAACGGACGCCGATAGCGCCACCCGGAGTGCGCGATCGGCAAACGACACGGCGCCACGCTTGCCAGCTTTCTGGTTGAAGATGAGGTAGCCGTAGTCGAAACTCCCGTATTCCACCGTGTGCAACGTCGGCACCTTGGCGACTTGCGTGACCGCGTCACCGCGCAACACTTCAATCACGTCGGCATTGCCTGCGAGCACCGCCATCGTCGCCGCATTGGGATCGGGCGCGACCGACCAGATCACGCGATCGAAACGCGGACGTCCGCGATAGTTGGTACTATCTGCGGCGAGTACGAGTTGTCGTTTGCGATCCCACTGGGCAAACCGATACCGTCCGCTGCCGACGGGACGGCTGGCGTACGTCGACGCCAGCAAATTGTCTCGCGGAATGGCGGCAAGCAGGTGCGCCGGCATGACGGCCAGGTTGTAGACGAGCTGGAAAAATTGCTCGGGATTACGTTGATGCCACCACGCGACCGCGGTCTGCTTGTCGCGGACGGAGATAGAGTCGATGCCGTCGAAGGCGCGTGCGTGCATGGACGCCACCACAGGATCGATGTACAAACGATGCGAGAATTGCACATCGGTTGCGGTCACAGGAACGCCATCGTGCCAGCGCGCCGACGCGTCGATCTCGAAGGCGATGGAGAGAGAATCAGGCGCCCATTGCCATCGGGTGGCGAGAGTCGGACGAAAGCCCGCATCACCATCGGTGCGCACCTGCGACCCCGTCGGCTCGGCGAGATGATCGAACAGCAGGTCGACCACTTGCTTGCCGGCTGTCGTCGCCACGAGCGGTGGCACCAGCGCATCGGCGTCGGCCGCGGTCGAGATGACGATACCGGCCGTGGCGGCTCGTCGCTCGCTCTCGCCGGCCGTGTCGCCGCCGCACGCCACGAGACTGGTCACGAGACACACGACCGCGGGCACTGCGTACTTGCTTAGACGGAAGGCGATAGAAGGGAGCATTGACATGGTTTCGATGACGAGGGTGGAAGATCTGACATGAGTATCGACCGCTCGAGCCGATACTTGTATTCGACGGAGCGACGACCTGCACTGTGGCAGACCGGCTCCGCTCCCAGCCTCATCCCGGACATGCTCCGCTACCTCGTCCCTCGCGCATTGAACGCGGTCGTGATCGTCGCCTTCGCGGCGATCGCAAGCTTTGTTTTGTTGCGCGTCGCGCCCGGCGACACGACGTCGCTCTCGGTGGAGGGGCCGGGATACAGCAGCGCCGGCCGCTCCGCGTTACGAGAACGCCTTGGCCTCGACCGCCCCATCGTCGAACAGGTGGCGGCGTATGCCGCAGAGGTGATGCAGGGCAACCTGGGTCTCTCCGCCTCAGAGCAGCGGCCAGTACGCGAGGTCATCGCCAATGCGTTGCCGGCGACGCTCATACTCTCCGGCACCGGCCTGCTGTTCGCGACGCTGCTTGGGATCGCCGTCGGCACTGCGCAAGGGTGGCGTCCGTTTGATCGGATAGCAGCTACGGCAGGCGGGTTCCTGACACTGCTCTACACACTCCCCGAGGTCGTTGTCGGCATCGTGCTCCTCGGGGTGTTTGGTTGGCGCTGGGCGCTGCTTCCGGTGGGAGGCATGACCGATCCGATGGTCGAGCTCACGGCTGGTCGTGGTGCCCAACTCCTCGACCGCGCGCAACATCTGATACTGCCGTCAATCACGCTGGCATTGGTGTGGAGCGCAGCGATCGCGCGCCAGCAGCGCTCGTCAATCCGCGAGATTGGTAGCGAACCGTTCGTCCGCACGGCGCGCGCTGCTGGCACGCGCCCCGCCCGACTGCTCCTCCAGCACGCTATGCGCCCCGCCCTGCCGGGCACTGTGGCGCTGATCGGCACCATGCTGCCAGCACTCGCCGGCGGCACCGTCGTCATTGAGTCGCTTTTTGCATGGCCGGGGATGGGCTCGCTGCTGGTCCGTGCGGTGGCGATGCGCGACGCGCCACTCGTAGCAGGCGCAGTGATTGTGATAGCCACCGTGATCGCGCTCGGTGGGCTGTTGACGGAGATCGTCACCGGTGTGCTCGATCCACGTGTACGCGATGGAGCCCGCTCGTGAGCATTGAAACGATGGTCACCGTGTCGCGCGAAGCGAAAGTGTTCAGCTCTCCGAACACGCGACCTGCCAGTGTCGGCGCCGCGATCGTGCTCACCGCGATTGTGCTCGCGGGAGTGTTCGCCCCGTGGCTGGCACCGCACGATCCGCTGGCGCAACTCGACGTGATTGCACTCAAGAACAGCGCACCAAGTCATGCCTTTCTCCTTGGCACGGACCCCTATTCGCGAGACATGCTCAGTCGCGCGCTCTTTGGCGCGCGCACCTCACTCGTGATCGGCCTGGTAGGCGCCGGCGTGGCCGCGCTGCTTGCGCTGCTGTGGGGCACATGTGCCGGTGTCGCGCCGCCACGCGCGGGCGATCGCATGATGCGCGTGGTTGATGCCCTGCGCGCGCTGCCGCGGAAGCTTGTCCTGCTGGCGATCATGCTGGTGGTCCCGCGAGCGTCGGTGTTCCTGCTGGCACTGTTGCTCGGCGTCACGAGCTGGACCGCGCTCAGCCACGTGGTGTTCGTGCAGGTACGCGCCGTGAGGGGACGCGATTTTGTGACCGCGGCATACGCCATTGGTGCGAGCCGCGGGCGCGTGATGCTGCGTCATGTCGCGCCGCAGTTGGTCGGTACGTTGACCGCAGCGAGTGCGCTGCTGGTGGCAGACATGCTGGCCGTCGAAGCTGGGTTGTCGTTTCTCGGTCTTGGCGTGCGTCCCCCGACAGCAAGTTGGGGCGCCATGTTGCAGGATGGTGTGCCCTATCTGGGCAGCGCGTGGTGGGTCGCCGCGACGCCATGCGTGCTCCTTGTGGTCACGGTGCTCTGCATTGCGCAACTCGCCGACGCCGTGCACGCGCAGCACACGTCGCGCGCGCGCAGCTAACCCGCGCGCAAGGTCGCGTGTGAACCACTGACGGCCGCGTCACGCGGCCGCGACGAGGGCTTCGTCGGCGTCAACAAAACGCAGGCGCGCAAGCAATGGCTCGTAGCCAAGCGCGCGTGCATGCACCGCATACTTGCGGGTGAGGGTGCGCCACGCGGTGGTCAGGTTCCGGTCGTGCGGCAGCGCGATAGCACACGCCGCGGCCAGCCAGACCGCGGCGTATTGGTCATGCTGCTCCACTTCGTCGAGCGTGGCCTGCAATCGTGTCAACGCAGCGTCACGGTCGCCGCGGCCGAGCAGCAGTTGTACGTCGAGCGCGATGAGCAACTCGCGCCCCTGATACCAGCGTCGCTCGCGACCAGCCAGCAGTTGGAGCGCCGATGTTAGTTGGGCCTGCGCCGACGCGAACTGGCCCAGCGACAATTCTGCCAGCCCCAATCCGCATAACGCGCCCACATGCACGTCGAACTGTCCGAGTTTCTGCGCGAGATGACTTGATGCGGCATAGAGCTCGATGGCACCGGCCGGATCACCCCGCTCGCGCGCCAAATGCGCCAGGTTGTACAGGGCGCTCAAACGGTGCGGCTCGTTGTTGATCGAGCGATACAACCGCATGGTTTCGTCGAACCGATGTCGCGCTTCACCAAATCGGCCGGTCTTCATCAGCACCACGCCAAGGTTCATCGACGCCAGGGCGGTGAGATCGACGGCCTTCACTTCGCGTCCCATGTCCAACGCCGTGGCGTAGGACAACTCGGCGGCCGGGTGATTGCCGGCGCGGTCACACGCCACACCGATGTTGATTTGGCAACGAAGCTGCCCGCGGCGGTCCTGCAGCACGTTGAAAATGTCCAGCGCCTGCCGATAGTGCAGCACCGCCTCGGCTGGCGTCGCGATGAGCACCGTCGAGCCGAGCCGCATGATCGCTTCGGCGTTCAGTGCAGGATCGTTGAGCGCCACGGCATTCGTGATGGCCTTACGCGCCGTCGCCTCAGCGGACACGTCATCACCAATTCGCGCGTGCACTTGTGACAACATCATCAACAGCGCCACCGCTTCAGCGTGGTCACCGGCTTCGTGCGCCTCGCCGTGCAGCGTCGAACAGGCGAGGAGTACGTCGTGCGCCGGTGCCCCTCGCATCAAACGCAGCCGTTCTCGCATACGTCTTGCCGGACGGGCGACGCAGAGCGCATCGGCGCCATCGGCGTGTTCAGCGAGCAGACGCAGACAGCGCGACTCGGCCTGATCGTAGCGCCCGACGATTTCGTCGAGTGCGGCCAACTGCCAGAGCACCTCGGCATGTTCGCGCGGCGCGCGGGCGTTCCGCTCCGCCATCGCGAGGCACGTGACCGCTGCGTCGTGCGCATACACCTGCAGCGCGCGATCGGCGGCCAGCAAGGCGTACCGGTAGGCATCGGCGGCGCAGCCCGCGCGGTCGAAATGCTCGGCGAGTTCGGCCGGGGCCTGCTGCCCCTGTTGTTCGAGCAGTCGCGCGACCCGCTCATGCACGCGACGCAGACGAAGCGGACTTCCAGCGCGGCGCAGTTCGTCGGCCAGCAATCCGTGGGTGAACGCGTATTCGGTCGGTCCGCGATCGGCCACCGGTGCCAGCACCAGCGCGCGCACCCCGTCGTCGAGGGCATCAAACACCACGTCTTCACCATGAGAGACCGCACTGAGCAGCAGTTCGGCGTCGAACGTCGTCCCAAACACGGCCGCCGACGTCAGTACATCCCGCGTTTTGTCGCTGAGCCGACTCAGGCGGCGTGCCAGCAGATCCCGAACAGCTGTTGGCGGTGGGCTATCGGCGACCGGAGCGAACACCCAAACGCCGTCTTCGAGTTGCAGACCGCCGTCCTCGGCCAGCGAGCGCAGCGTTTGCACGGCGAACAGCGGATTGCCTTCGGTTTGTGCAAGCACATGTTCGACGAGCAGTGCGTCTGGCGTTTGGCCACCGAGTGCGCTCCGCAGCCACTGCTCCACCTCGTCGTGCGACAATCGACCCAACGCGATCTCGGCGAAGTTCGCATGCCGAGAGAGACGGGCCAGACGCTGCGCGCCGGTTGCTGACACGTCTTCGCGACGCACGGTCAGACAGATGAGCAAGCGCTGATCGGCCAATCGTGGTGCGATCAGTTCGAGCACGTCCCACGTCTCGGCGTCCGCCCACTGCATATCATCGAGAATGACCACCAGCGGGCGCTCCGCTGTGGCCGCCGTGAGGTACTCCTCGATCTCCTGCATCAGCACATACGGCGCCGACTGCGCCGGTCCGTTCGTTCCGCTGTTAGCGCCCTCGATCGCGACACCAAGCCCGGGCACCAACCGGCCCAATTCGCGCCAGGGTTTCGCCGGTACGATGTGCAGCGCATGAATGGCGCGAATGATGTCGGCCCACGGACCATACGGTGGGCGAACGTCGGCTTCGAGGCAGTGTCCGATGAGCAACGATCCGGACCGGACGCCGATCTCAGGCCCCAGTCGTCGCACCAATGTGGACTTCCCGATGCCGGCGCTGCCGACAATCGACAGCACGCCTGGTGTTCCGCTGGCCGCCGCATCAAGCAACCGCCGAAGCCGCTGACGCTCAGCGGTGCGGCCGACAAACGTGTCCAGCAGCAGTGTTGCTTCGCGCGTCGTGCCGGGTCCACTCGCAGACGACACCGCGTTCCGCCCGTTGCGCTTTGACCCATACAACGCGCCGTCGGCCGCGGCGAAGAGTGTATCGAGCGCGTCGCCGTGCAACGGCGCTGTGGCGACGCCAATGGAAAGCGTGACGCGCACCGGTTCGTCGGATCCATCACGTCGCACGCAGGATGACTGTTCCACGCCGGCGCGCAGGCGCTCCCCGATTGCCATCGCATCGTCGAGCGAGGAGCCAGGCAGCAGCGCGACGAACTCGTCGCCAGCGTAACGCGCCACGAAGTCCGTGGGCCTGGTTTGCACGCGCAGCACGTCGGCCATCAGTCGCAGCACGTCGTCGCCCTGCAGGTGGCCAAAGGTGTCGTTGATCAGCTTGAAGTGATCAATGTCAATCACGAGCAGCGACACGGGACGTTCGGTCGTCTTGCGCGCGTCGAGCACGCGCTGCGCCGTTTCACGGAACGCGCGCCGCAACGGCATCCGGGTCAGGTCATCGAGTTCGTGGCTTCTGGGGTCCCGCTCGCTCGGGTTCGGTACCGCTATCAGTGCTTCGGCGGTGTTGGTCGGCGCTGCAACGCGTGACAACCGTTGCGCCCAACTTGGCACGATCCGTTCGAAGACGGCGAACACCGCAGGGTCGAACATCGTCCCGACGTCTTGCCGCATCAGCTCCACTGCCTGTTGATGCGAGAGGGCCCGCTTGTAGCTGCGCACTGAGGTCAGCGCATCGTAGACGTCGGCGGTGCAGAGGATACGCGCCACCAACGGGATGCCTTCGCCGGCCAGTTGGTCCGGATAGCCGCGTCCGTCAAAACGCTCGTGGTGCGAACGGATCACGGGCACCACGTCCCACGGAAACTCGATGCCCGAGAGCATCTCCACACCGGCAGTCGTGTGACTGCGCATGAGCGCCCATTCCTCTTCCGTGAGCTTCCCCGGCTTGTTCAACACCTCCTCGGGGATGACGATCTTGCCCACATCGTGCAGGAGCGCACCGATGCGGAACCAGAAGAGTTCCTGACCGATGATCCCGAGTTCGGCAGCCATCGCACAGGCCAGGTCGGACACACGCACACAGTGACCCTGCGTGTAGCGATCCTTGGCTTCGATGGATTCGCCCCATCGTCGCGCCACCTGCAGGAATTCGTCTTCGAGCCGTCCGGTGCGCAGGCCTATGTCGGCGACATCACGGCGTGCCCGCAGTTGCGAAAACAACTTGTGCGCGCGGTTGAGGTGACGCAGAACGAGTCCATTGCGTCCCTGACGCCGTGCCAGCTCGCCAGTCTCTCGCGCGACCTCTGCCTCGAGTAGCACATCTTGACGCGAACGCGCGATTTCATCAGCGCGGCGAAACTGTTCTTCGGCCTCGGTGACGTCGCCGGTCTCGCGTGCAATCACGCCAAGCAGTTTGCTGGCCTGACCAATCGCCGACGCATCGCCAGCGCCGGCCGCGAGGTCCATCGCGTGACGCACGCACTGCTGGGCGCGCGGGAACTCGGCGCGGGCGACCCACATCTCGGCAAGGTTGACGTCGAGCAGGATGCGCGCCGACACATCGCCAACCGCATCGCTGATCTGCACGGCTTCGCGGAAATCGCGCTCGGCGGCTTCCCATTGCTGCGAATGCGTATGCAGCAGGCCGAGGTTGTTGAGCGCCACGATCACGTCTTTGGCGAGGCCGAGACTGCGGTATTCGGCGAGACTGGCCTCGTAATGCCGCTGCGCCTCCGCGTGGTCGCCACGGACATTGGCGATGACGCCAAGGTTCTGTGCCGTCATCGCGGCGAGCTTGGCGTCACCAGCGCGTATCGCACGCGCGCGCGCCGTGAGGTAGAGCCGCTCGGCGTCGTCGAGTTCGCCGAGTTGCCACATCACCACCGCCTGCACGTTGATGGCATGTCCGCATGCCGACTCATCGCCCCACGCTTCGGCTGAGGCGACGGCGGCAGCAAGACAATCGAGGGCAGCGTCCATGTCGGCGTCGCCAACGTACGTTCGCGCAATCCAGCGCAACGTCGTAGGGGCACGTCGGCCTTCCGCGTCGCCGGACATCTCGCCCAAGGCCTGTTCGTAGAGGCGACGGGCTTCGGCGCGCTGTCCGCGCCGTTCGGCCGCCTGTCCTTCGTCCAGTAGACTGTCGACGGTTGGCGCCACCGCGGGTGGACCGGCCTGCGGCAGGGCACCGACGAGCGCCAACATCGCTCGCCTGCCGGATTCACTGCGATTCATCGACGCGCCTCACCGGTGCCACGAGCAGGCGCTGTTCGTGCGCGCCGCCGGTGGGAGGTCGTGCGGTGACTCGACGGTTCGGTAGGCATGAGGACAAGGCACGACGGAAAATCTGGACAGATCACCCTCTTTGACGCTCGCAACGCGCATGAAGCAACAGCAACGCGACGGCCATACGCCGGGGCAGCGTATGGCCGTCTGGTCAAACATGGTCGCCGCGCCGCGATGTGCCTTTTGGCGAAGCGACGTCGCGGTCAGTCGGCGGTAACGGAGTAGCCGGAGAAGTGACGGAGCGTGCGGTACACCCAGTAGCCGCCCCCGCTGAGCGGCGAGACATATGTCTCAAGTGCGGCGTCCGTCGCGCCCTCGTTCACGCATACATGCAGCACGTTGCAGTAAGGGATCTGCACCGTCGAGAACGTCGTCAGCGTCGGGTCCTTGAAGTACAAGCGCACGGGGACCGGTGCCGACGGATTGAAGCGAATCGCCGGCCGGAACTCGGCATGCGGGCGTCCGGTGGCGTCATTCCAGGTCCGCGCTTCGAAACTGATCGAGGCACTGGCCAGCACGCAGGGCTTCAACCACTCGTTCGGCCCGTAACTGTTCACGGCAGGGTCACATAGGGTATTGGCCGGAATGGCGATGACGTTCCCCGAGTTCTTGCCGAGCTGAATGAGTTTGCCGTCCTGCGGAT
>JAYSVL010000130.1:0-2417 GCA_043718595.1 Gemmatimonadaceae bacterium | reverse complement strand
TCGACGGGATCACGCCACGCAACGCATCGTACTCACACTTTTTTCTGGGAGCTACGCAGGCGGAACGCGAAGGAGGATTAAGCGAGAAATCATGAGAATGTGACCATCCATTATCTGGCAGGACCATTTTGGTAGCGCTTCACGAGGGGATCACGCCACGCAACGCAGCGTACACACACTCATTTCGAGGAGCAGTGCATGACCATCACATTGGCACCGATCAACGTCCAGACCGCTGGCAAACGCTCGCTGAAGAAGAGCACCCCGTCACCTTTCGCTGGAGAACACATGCTGCGGTTCCGTCCCACGCTCCCCGCGTCACTGCTCGTCGCCGCAGCGCTCATGTTGCCGGCCGTCGTGCAGGCTCAGCCTCTCCGTTCCACCGGCCTCGCGTCAATTGGCGGGGTCGATCCGAACTACACCGTCTCGGTGAACGGCGGAGCGTTTGGCAGCGCGTTTGTGCTCGTGCTCAGTCACGGCGGAGGCATGCCCGGTTTCAAACAGTGGATCGCTCCGACGGCGAGCGGGTCGCTCCCCGGCGGCATCGCCGATAACAACGCCACGCGCTTCAGCTATTCATTCAGCACGACGTTCTCCGGCATCACCGGATTCTCGTTTGAGTGTGCCCGGGACGACTCGTTTACCTCGGTCGTGATCAACAGCGTCGGAGTGAGCAGCGGCTGTGACCCGTACAGCTTTCTGACCACGCGCACGATCTCCGGATTGTCGTCGGGCACGAACACGGTCGTGTTCAACACAGGCGGCAACGGCATTACTGACGGCCTGATTGTGAACATTACCGCGGTGCAAACGTCCACGGTCCCCGAGCCGGCAAGCATCGCGCTGCTCGGCGCAGGCCTCCTCGCCGTGGGAGGCGTGGCTGCACGAGGCAAGCTCACCCTCGGCTGAGTACAGTTGCAGCCGCAGTTAAACGGTTGTCATACAGTGCGGGGAGCCATGACTGGCTCCCCGCACTGGCATTCATCCCAGTCTGGCGCCAGTGGCAACCGGGACGGCGCGGCCCGCAGCGACCTTGATCCTAGACAGGAGTTTGCCTACACCCTGACGAGGCCTTGGAAGGCGCGAAGGTGGCATGTGTTGCGCTACGATGAGCGCCTGCAATTCGATGAGCCGGTACTGCATGTCTCACGTCAATCTAGACCTCGGCTGGACTGAAGCGTTTCGAGCACGGAGGGTTCGTAAGCACGTCAGCGCCCGCGTTGTGCTGCAGGGCGTTCCAATAAATTGCGACCAGTGAGCGCAGCGAACAGGGAGCTTCCTTTGCTGCCCTGTCTGCAGCAACGCGATGATATTCCCAACGAGGCCCGGCGGCAAGATACTCGTCGTCTCACCCTCATTCGGAGCGTCGCCGATGTTGTACTCCGGGATCGATCTTCACAAGCGAACGATAGCCATCCACACGGTCGATGCGACCGGTGCGATGGTGCGGAAAGCCGACTTGCCCACCAACCGCGCCGCCATCACCGCGTACTTCAAGACACTTGACGGTCCGCACCAGGCGGTGTGCGAATGCACGGGCATGTGGTACTGGGTGCGCGATCTGCTGGTGCCGCAGGGGATTGACCTTCGCCTGGCGCATGCGAAGTATCTGAAAGCCATCAGCTACGCGAAGGTGAAAACCGATGCGGTCGATGCGGCCACGATGGCGCAGCTGCTCCGCGTGCAACTGATTCCCGAGGCGCACATGATCAGCGATACCCATCGCGAAATCCGCGACGTCTTGCGCGCGCGTTTGCTCCTCGTCACGCGGATCGTGCAGTGCCAGCGGAGCGTCAGCGCCTTGCTCGAGAAGTACAATGTCGCGACACCGCTGGAGCTCCCGGAACTGCCGCGACTGCAAGCGGACCTGCATCTCGCGCAACGCGTGCTGCTCAAGACGCAGGTGCAGCGACTCGAACACATTGCGGGATCGCGTGCTCGCGACGCCCGAGGCGCAACGGCTGGTGTGGGTCCCAGGCATCGGCAAGATGGTCGCGTACACACTGCTTCTCGAGATCGATGACATCGCACGATTCCCCACGGCGCGGCATTTCCATTCGTACTGCCGTTTGGTCCCGGGGTCCCATGACTCCGGCGGGAAGACGCGGCACAAACGGTCGCGCGATGGCAATCGGTATTTGAAGATCGCGATTCACCATGCGGCGATTCGCGCGATCCAGTATTTCCCCGAAGTCAAACGCGAATTTCTGCGGTGGCAACGGCGCAAAGGCAAACCGATTGCGCGCGCGTTGATCGCGAAGGAACTCGCGACGATCGTGTACGCGATGCTCAGCAAACACGAACCCTTCAACAAACAGTTTCATGGACACGCCGTAACCACCACGAAGCGCTGCACGTGGCCCCGCCTGGCAAACCCGCCTATCTAACTGATGCCCTCGAGGCTCTTCGCTTTGATT
>JAYSVL010000129.1:0-7028 GCA_043718595.1 Gemmatimonadaceae bacterium | reverse complement strand
AAGCTCGAGGGCGGCACTGCGGAAGCAGAGAGGCTGGAACGCGAGAACACGCGCAAACAGTGAACCCTGCCGCGCTCGTTGGCGCGATTTGGGCTCCGATCAGGTAGTCGGCGGGTCGCTCGGCCGACGCGCGCGTGAGCTGGTCTGCGTGTGTCGCACAACCCAACGCGTACTCGATCCGGTACCGCGGCGTTCGAGCACTGCCGTGCCGCGCCCAACGTTGTCGATGCTGCGGCCGCCCATCTCTGCTTTCAGCGTATATCGGAAAATCGCCCATGCCGCGTTCCCCGACACGTGCATCTCAATGTCACTCGGTCGATAGACGAAGTTTTTCATCTCCTTCAACTCAGGAGCGAGATGATGATCGCGGTAGTCCGCCCAGCCACGATTGATGCCGGCGCCCTCAACCACCGTGAGGCTGTCGCGGTCGTAGAGTGTGTCGAGTGCGGCCATATCGTTTCGCTCCGCCGCCGCAAACACGGCGCGCAGTGCGGTAGTGGCCCGTGCCTCCTCGGCGCCAGGTTGACGTTGTGACTGCGCCGATGCGGATGAGAATGCGAGAATGAAGATGACGGAAGCGGATAGGCGTGAGTGACGCATGAACGGACTCCGTTGACAAGGAAAAGCGGAATGGCGCCACGAAGCGAGAACCAACCCGAGGTTACACAATCACCACCGCGGGGACGCTTTACTACCGGTAAAATACGTTCCTTTCTTCGACGCGCAATGTCGGACGTCGTTTGACGCTACACCTGAAGCGAGAGGATCAGTTGGGCAAGGCATCGCGCTGGAATGAATGGGATCTGCATTGCTTCGCGGCGCCGACTCAGCTCAAGTCCGCCCAGTGAAGCGCAACAACCGCAGCGCATTCGCAATCACCACCAGCGTGCTGCCCTCGTGTGCGATTACCGCCGGGCCGATGCTCGCTACGCCGCTCACGGTCGCGATGACGAGGACGACGATCACCTCGAGTGATACGAAAAGGTTTTGTCGGATGACAAACTTTGCCTGTCGCGACAAGGCGATGGCGAACGGCAGTCGGCTCAGGTCATCACCCATCAACGCCACGTCGGCCGTCTCCAGCGCGACGGCCGTCCCTGCCCCACACAGTCACATCAATGACCAGCGCACCTTCGCCGTTCACCGTACCAGCGAAGACGGCGTCGTCATTCCCAGAGTACCGACGCGTCGATCGCGGCCAGCGACGACACGCCGCAGAGCTTCATGGCCAGTTCAAGTTCCATACGCAACATGTCGATGACGCGCGTGACACCGGCGGCACCACCCACAGCAAGCCCAAACACATATGGTCGGCCGATCAGCACGGCCTGCGCGCCAAGGGCCAGCGCTTTGACGATGTCGGTGCCGCGACGTACACCACCGTCGACGAGCACCGGAACTCGACCGCCGACCTGACGTGACACGCGTGGCAGCGCGTCGATCGTTGCCGGCACCGTATCCAAATTGCGTGCGCCATGATTGGACACGATGATGCCGTCGGCACCGCTCTTAATCGCCAGCTCGGCGTCCTCTGCTGCGAGAATGCCCTTGAGCAACACCGGCACGCGGGCAATGGAGCGCAACCATTCAATGTCGCGCCACGTGATGCTGATGCGATCGGGCATAATGACGCCGCGATATGTGGTGGACACGTCGCGCAGGTGGGGCGTTTCGATATGCGACGGCAGCGCAAATTTGGCGCGTATCATGCGATCGCGAACGCCGAGTGTTGGTGTGTCGACGGTGACGCAGAGCGCCGTACATCCTGCGTCCTCTACCATTTGCACCAGGTCGCGCGTGTATGTCCGATCCGATTGCACATACAACTGAAACCAGAGTGGTGCCGTGGCGTTTGCGACAATTGCCTGAATGGGCTGTGTGGTCGCCGTGCTGACGACAAACGTTGTGCCAGCGGCACCAGCGCCGCGGGCGGTGGCGCACTCGCCGTCATCGTGCGACATGCGCTGATACGCGGTGGGAGCGAGTAACAGTGGCGACGGATGCGTGTGGCCGAACAACGTGCATCGCATGTCCACCGTCGCAACGTCAGCCAGAACGCGCGGCTTGAGCATAACCGACGCATATCGCTCGCGATTCCACCGCAACGAATGTTCGTCGGCTGCCGCGGAGGCGACGTATTCGTAGGCCATGTGTGACATGACTGCCTTGGCCTGCAACTCAAACTCGTCAAGGCTTACGATGTTGTGAAGCGCGTCAGTGATGTTTGTCATGCGGGAGTAATGATTCGAAGCGTTTCACTGCCGTGAGAACCGCGGGCTGTGCGGAAGTAAATGTACCGGCGTTCGCTCGGATAGCACAGTCAAACCACGTTTGAAGGGCACTGCATAAATCACCATCATCATTCGTTCTCAAATTGTGCGTCGTTCATCGTCACGACATGAACGGTCAAGACAGACTGTTCTTGACGCTGTCTGCAATCTCACGGTTACGCGCATACCGTTAACTTGTAACGCATGAACACAATGTCGCGAACAGCTACTGACCACAACACGCGAGCGCATGATGACCGCAACAACTGATCGAATCCGCAGTCTCCCACACGGCCGCCGATATCCGCTCTTTATTACACTGTTCGCGACCCTGACCGTCGGTCGCGAGGGCCATGCGCAGACCGATAGCACGCGGGTGACACTGCGCGTGATGCGCGACTCGATGCCGGTCTATGAAGCGGTCGTGTCATCCGGCGTGCAGCGCACACGCACGCGCAAAGACGGAATCGCGCTGCTCGTGCTCAGCCGTGGACCGCGTCTGATTGTCGTGAGCAAACTCGGATTCCGTCCGGAGACGCTACAAGTGGCGCTTGAACGCGCAGACACGTCGGTTGTTGTTGCGTTGACGGAACAGCCAGGCTCCCTCGCGACGATGGTGATTGCCAGCACGCGCAGCAACAAGCGTGTGGAGGACGACCCAACACGCGTTGAGGTACTCGGCAGTGAAGAGCTGAGTGAAAAGACCAGCATGTCGCCAGGCAGCGTCTCCATGTTGCTCAATGAGACGAGTGGTGTGCGGGTCGTGTCAACATCGCCAACGTTGGGCGGCGCGAATGTGCGCATCCAGGGACTGCGCGGACGGTACACCCAGATTCTGTCTGATGGTCTGCCCTTGTACGGTCTGTCCACGGAGGGACTCGGTCTTTTGCAGATTCCACCTCTTGACCTGCAGCGTGTGGAGGTCGTGAAGGGCGCGGCCTCCGCGATGTACGGTCCTGCGGCGTTGGGCGGCGTGGTGAACTTTATCTCGAGGGCACCTGAGGACACGCGCGAATTTTTGCTCAATCAGACGTCGCGTGATGCCACAGACTTTCTGTACTACGGCGGTAAGTCCGTCACGCCGCTGACAGGCTACACCGTGCTGGGCAGCGTGCATCGACAGCGACAGCGCGACCTCGACTCCGACGGGTGGGCGGATCTCGCATCATACGAACGCGCCGTTGTGCGGCCACGGCTGTTCATTAACTCGGCATCGGGTCAATCGCTATTTGCCACACTGGGACTCACGACGGAAGATCGAGAGGGTGGAACCGTTGGCGCCGCCGTTGTCCCCGATGGTCGCGCGTATCGGCAGACGCAACAAACCACACGCGTGGACGGCGGCACCGTGCTGCGTCTTCCGCTACACGCGAACTCCAATCTGACGCTCCGCGCGTCCATGACACGACAGCAGCGCAAACAGCGCTTCGGCACCTTCACTGAACGGGACGACCGCACCACCACGTTTGCCGAGCTGTCGTTCGGCAGAGCGATCGGTAAGCAGCTTATTATTGCTGGCGCGGCATTTCAGGGGGATGCGTTCGCGGAGCCCGCAGCACCGTTGCTCAGTTACACGTCCTCGACACCGGCGGCCTTCGTGCAGCATACGTGGTCACCCACACAGCTATTCGGTATCACATCGAGCGCGCGGGTGGACCGGCACAACGCACTCGGGACATTCCTGAGCCCTCGGCTCTCGGTCTTGCTGCGTCCGACGATTTTTGCGCACCCATTCACGACACGTTTCTCGGCCGGCGGCGGTGTGTTTACGCCAACGCCGTTTACTGAGGAGACTGACGAAATCAGTTTTCGTCGACTACGTCCGCTGACCGGCATTCGTGCCGAACGGGCGCGCAACGCCGCCGCGGATGTGGGGAGTGAGATCGGGCCATTGCAGTTCAATGTCAGTGCGTACGCATCGCGTGTCAGCCGCGCGGTGACGCTCGTGCCGGCCCCGAACGCCGCAGGCACGCCCGACGCGAAACTTGTCAACGCCACACAGCCAACACAGAACAGCGGCGTTGAAGTGTTTGCGCAGTATCGCATTGATGAATTCCGGGTTACTGCAACGTACGCCCGAATACAGGCGACCGAATGGGATGAGGAAACGTTCGCACGCCGAGCGGTACCCCTAACTCCGCCAAATTCGGGTGGCGTGGTGCTGTCGTGGGAATCTGAGGACGGCGCGCGTGTAGGCTTCGAAGGCTACTACACTGGGCGACAATTCCTGGAGCACAATCCCTATCGACTGCGCAGCCCGGGGTACACGCTGCTTGGTGCCCTTGGTCAGGTGCGTGTTGGACGTGCGCTTGTCTTCCTCAATGCCGAGAACCTGCTGGACGTGCGGCAGACGAAGACCGATCCGGTGCTACTCAGGAGCCCTGGCCTCGGCGGACGATGGACCACCGAGGCATGGGCACCGCTCGAGGGTCGGCTTGTGAATCTTGGCGTACGCTTCGGTAGCGTGCCGGAGGCGCATCGATAGTGGCGGTCTACGCGCGCGCACCAACGGCGCTCGCGCCGCCGCGTAAAGATTCTAGCTCGGAGTCTTTCCTTCACGGCCCCAGGCGTCTATGTCTCGTGAGTTTATGCAGATAGTATCGTGACTTAGCGTTGCCTGCGTCCTGCCTTTCATCCCCACGGTATCATGCGCCGCATTTTCTCGGTGTGTTTTCTCGCGTTTGTCGGCCTTTCTGCGCCACTGGCGGCGCAAAACCCCCCGGTCACAACGCCGGCGCAACCACCGATTGACGGAGCCGCAGGTCCGGGTAAGCGTCGTGGACCGCGCCCGTACGCGCAAGTGATCACGGCACGCGCACACACGGAGCGGGGTGGCGTGACCGTGCATCGTGTGGACGACCGCTACTTCTTTGAAGTGCCAGACTCGTTGCTTGGCCGAGACTTCTTGATGGTGACGCGGGTGGCGGGCGTTCCGGCGGGCTCGGGCGGGTTTCAGAGTGCCGGCAGTTCGCTCAACGAGCGCATGATTCGCTGGGAGCGCGTGGCCGAACGGGTGCTGCTCAAGAGCATCAGCACCGATGCCGTTGCAGACGACTCGTTGCCGATTGCGCGGAGCGTTGCGCAGAACAACTACGCACCGATTCTCGGCGCTTTTCCGATCGCGGCGTTTACGGGCGACAGCGCATCGTACGTGATTGATGTAACCGACTTTTTCTCCACCGACAATCCCGCGACGTCTGGCTTGAACGCGGACCAACGGCGCACGTATGGAGTGCGACGGTATGACGCGGCGCGTAGCTACATCAGCAGTGTGCGCGGCTTCCCGATCAACATCGAAGTGAGACAGGTGCAAACCTTCGACGCCGCGACACCACCGGACGACCGCAACGGCGCCACTGTGACGATGGAGACACGACAGTCACTGTTGCTGTTGCCCAAGGTGCCGATGCGCCCGCGCAACTTTGATCCGCGCGTTGGCTACTTCAGTATCGCGCGCGTGAACTATGGACTCGATGAGCAGAAGGCCGCGGCCCAAGAGTTTATCACGCGCTGGCGACTGGAGCCGAAAGACCCGGCAGCGTATGCGCGGGGCGAGCTGGTTGAACCTATCAAGTCCATTGTGTACTACATCGATCCCGGCACGCCGACGCGCTGGAAACGCTATGTGCGAGAAGGCGTGGAGAACTGGCAGGCGGTGTTTGAGAAGGCGGGGTTCAAGAACGCTATCTTCGCGCGCGATGTGCCGACGAAGGCGCAGAATCCAGACTTTGACATGGACGATGCTCGGTATTCGATCGTGCGATGGGCCGCCAGTTTGGTGCGCAATGCCACCGGTCCGCACACGCACGATCCGCGCTCGGGTGAGATCATCAATAGCGAGATCACGTGGTATCACAACCACATGCGCTCGTATCGCAACTGGCTCATCATGGAAACGGGTGCCTCCAACCCGGCGGCACGGTCGCTCAACATCCCAGAAGAGTTGATGGGCGAAACAATGCGTCAGGTGATCACGCACGAAATTGGGCACGCGCTCGGCCTGCAGCACAACATGATGGCGTCAGCGTCATTCCCGACGGACTCGTTGCGCAGTCCGACATTTACCAGCAAGTATGGTGTGAGCGCGACCATCATGGACTACGCGCGACAGAACTACATCGCGCAACCGGGCGACGGGCTCAAGACGAAAGACTTCATTCGTCGGCTTGGACCCTTTGACGATTTTGCGATTAACTGGGGGTACCGCGTGATTGCGGCGAAGAGTGCGGACGAGGAGAAGTCGACGCTCAACAACTGGCTCACGCAGCAGACCACACGATTTCCGTATCGCTACGTGTCGCAAGGGCTCGGCAGTGGTGATCCGCGCAATCAGACCGAGGACCTTGGCGACGATCCGGTGAAGTCATCGACCTACGCCGTGATGAACTACAAGCGCATGATCCCGCAGCTGGTGTCATGGACGACCACGCGCGGCGACGACTACGCCGACCTGACCGAAGTGTACGAAGAAGCGATTGGCCGCTGGGCGGGCTACATGGGCCATGTCGCGACGGTCATTGGTGGCGTCAATGTTGACCTCAAGACCGCCGATCAATCTGGCGCGGTGTTCCGCGTGGTCCCAAAGACGCAGCAGCAAGCCGCACTGGCGTTTCTGCGCGACAACGTGTTCGCCACACCAGAGTGGCTGCAACCGAAGGAGATTGTGTCACGCATTGGACCGAGCACCGTGTTGGCAGCGCGTCAGGCTGGCACTGTTACGTCGCTGCTGAGCGTGGCGCGACTTGGGCGACTCGCCGA
>JAYSVL010000128.1:0-2432 GCA_043718595.1 Gemmatimonadaceae bacterium | reverse complement strand
CGGCCGCGAGACCGAACGCTGGTGTGCCTGCACCGCAGCCTGTGGTAGCCGTGAGCGGAACAACGTACACACCACTCGTTGCATCCGGCGCATTGCATGACGGCAACTCGGCGCTGCCCGCATCGGCGCGACGCGCACGCGCACAACTTGAAGGGCGCGCGACGCAGGGAACGGGGCGCGTGCAGATCGACGTGCCAACGACGGCGATCCCAGCGGATGGTCGTGGCATGGTGCCGGTTACCGTGCGCATCACGGATAGCACCGGTGCACAGGCGCGTGGCAGCACCGCCGTGACACTTGAAGCAAGTGCTGGCGGATGGCGCGTGTTTGATGGCGACGGCACGGCGATGGGATCTCAGGTGGTTGTGACCGATGGCGTCGGCGTCTTCCAGCTCGTCGCGTCAGCCGATCCGACGGCGGCGAAGCTTCGCGCGACAACTGCAACCGCACAGGCCACGCGCGACGTGACATTCGTACCGGTACCACGGCCACTGATGGCGACTGGCTTGGTACAAGGGCGCCTTGATGTGCGACGGCTAAGCAAAGGCGCACTTGGCATTGGTGCGGCCGATGATGCGTTTGAAACACCGCTCATCGACTTGAGCGTGAATCAGGACAGTGGGCGCGTACGACTTGGTGCGCGCGGCGCATTGTTGCTCAAGGGCGAGGTGAAGCGCGCCGGATTGCTGACGCTCGCGTACGACACCGAACGTGATCCCGAGAAAACACAGTTCCGCAACATCACGCCGGACATCGGCTTCCCGATCGCCGGGGACGCGTCTCTACGCGAGTTTGACGCGCAGAGTCAGCAGCGGTTGTACGTGCGGTTGGATCGCGGCACATCGTTCTTGCGCTACGGTGATTTTGCGACACCGCGCTCCGACGAACGTCGTCTGTTGCTCGCATACGATCGCAGCCTCACCGGCCTCACGCATCATGCGGAAGGCGCGCGTGGTGTGATCAACAGCTTCGTCAGCCAGAATCGTATTCGTCAGGTGATCGACGAGCTGCCCGGGCGTGGATTGTCCGGACCGTACTTCCTGTCGCGGGCAGCCGCGGTCATCAACTCGGAACGTGTGGAAGTCATCACGCGTGACCGCAACCAGCCGGCAGTGATTCTCAAAGCACAGTCGATGACACGTTTTGAGGACTACACTATTGAACCGGGCTCTGGCCGACTGCTGTTTCGCGCACCAGTTGCCAGTCTCGATGGCAACTTCAATCCGGTGACAATTCGCGTCAGCTACGAGGTGGAAACAGGCGGCGGATCGTTCTTCACCTACGGCACCGACGGCACCGGGCGCATTGGCTCCAATCTCGAAGTGGGTGCTTTCGCGATGCGCGATGAGAATCCGCTCGACAAGCGGATGATGCTTGGCGCGTCAGCGACCGCTGTACTCGGCGACTCCACGACGGCGTTCGGTGAGTTTGCGCGCACACAAACCGGCACCACAGATGTCACCGGCTCTGCCTGGCGGCTGGAACTGCGGCACCAGTCAGCGCGATTCGAAGGGCGCGTGTTCGCCCTGCACAGTGACACGTCGTTCAGCAACCGGTCGTCGACATTCCTCGGCGGACGCACGGAGCTCGGCGCGCGCTGGAACACGACCCTTAATAGTCGCACGCGCATCATTGCCGAGGCGCTGCGCAGCGAAGACACACGAACGACTGGCCGTCGCGACGGCGCCCTGCTGTCGCTGGAACGACGTCTCAGCGATCGGTTGGTTGGCGAGATTGGCTATCGCTGGGCCGACGAGAACGGCGCACGCGTGTCGCCGTTTACCGGTATCACGACTGGCGGGTTGCTCAGCACCGAACGGACCGACGTGACGAGTGGTCTGACGCCGCTGTCGTTTAGTGCGGCGCGGGCGCGACTTGCCCTTCGTGCGCCGAAGGGCGGCAAGTCACTTCTGTTCGGTGAGTACGAATTGGGTCTTGACGACACCAACGCGCGTCGCGGATCGGTTGGGGGCGAGTATCTGCTCTTCGATCGCGCTCGACTGTATTTGCGGCACGAGTGGTTGAGCACGCAGCAGGGGCCGTACGCACTCGCCGAGGGCCGGAGTCAGCAGAACACTGTGTTTGGTGTGGACGCCGACTACCTGCGCAACAGCAAGATGTTCTCCGAGTATCGGGCGCGCGACGCATTCAACGGGCGAGATGCCGAAGCATCGATCGGTTTGCGCAATCGGTGGGCGCTTCGGCCTGGTGTGTTGGCGAACACGTCGTTTGAGCGCGTCTCACCAATCTCTGGAGCGGCGGCCGGTGAGGCGTATGCGGCAACTGGTGCGCTGGAGTGGACACGTGCAGCGACGTGGAAGAGCACGACGCGGCTTGAGTGGCGTACCAGCCCGACGGGCGACAATCTGCTCGGTTCGTTCGGCTATGCGCGAAAAGTGTCGCGCGACTGGACGATGCTCGCCCGCACGCTT
>JAYSVL010000127.1:0-7062 GCA_043718595.1 Gemmatimonadaceae bacterium | reverse complement strand
TTTCCGTTGAGTTCCGGCGCCAGTATGACGCGCCGGATGAAGCGTTCGATCTGTTCGACGACGCGCAAGTGCCCGCTGGTCGCTACGCGTGGAATCGTACCCAGGTGGAGTATCAGGGATCGTCGGCGCGTAAGGTGGGACTCGATCTGACGGTGTCGCGCGGCGGGTTTTACAGCGGACAGTCGTCGGAGGTGAGTGCATCATTGCGCGGACGGTTCGCGCCCCACGTCAACATCAGTGTGGAGTACAACCGCACGTCGGTGTCGCTCACCGAACGCACACAAACACGCGAGTTTACGGCACAGACGGCGCGTGTGCGCTTCGACGTGGCAACCAGCGCACGACTGAGCACGACGCTGTTCACGCAGTGGGACAATGAATCGCATCGCGCAGCGACGAACGCGCGTGTGCGCTGGACAACATCGCCTGGGTCCGACCTGTACGTCGTGTGGACGAGCCAATGGCCCACCGAGCTAGCTGGCGGCATTCCGTGGCGCACGCCAACGCGCGGTACGCTGGTTGCCAAATACGTGAGGTACTTCCGTGTTTAGGTTCGTTTGCGCCGTTCTCGGAGGCGTTGTTGCGTTCGCCGGTTGCACGCGCATCGCCACGACGAGCGCGCCTGAGGCACCACCCAACATCATTGTCTTTCTTGCTGACGATCTCGGCATCGGCGAAGTTGGTGCGTGGGGGCAACGCGACCTTGCCACGCCAAATATCGATCAGCTCGCACGCGAGGGCATGCGCCTGACAGAGTTTCGTTCAAGCGCGGCGGTCTGCGGCCCGGCGCGATGTTCGCTGATGCTGGGCTATCATAACGGGCACTGCCGACTGGACGACAATGACGACGACTACTTGCGTCCAGACGACGTGACCCTGGCCGAACGCCTGAAGACAGCGGGCTACGCAACCGGATTGTTTGGCAAGTGGGGATTGTCGTGGGACAGTCAGCCGGCATCGTGGCCCAATGCGCAGGGTTTCGATGTGTTTTTTGGGTATCGCGATCAGGTACACGCGCACAACTTCTACCCCGAGTATCTGCTCAGCAACATAGACTCGCTGCGTACGCGCAACGTGGTGCCGAACCCGCGGCCGATGGGATCAGGCCGTGCCACGGTGCGTCGCGACTATGCGCCGGAGCTAATGCGCGACCGGGCGTTTGCGTTTGTTCGTGCGAATGCTACACGACCATTCTTTTTGTATTGGGCGACCAACCTGCCGCATATCAACAACGAAGGCAGCGCCGGTGCCGACGGTGGCTATGAAGTGCCCGACCTTGGCGAGTACGCCAATAAACCGTGGCCATTGCCAAAGAAAAGTTATGCGGCGACGGTGCATCACCTGGACGACGATCTCGGACGTCTGCGCACGTTGCTCGACTCACTCGGCGTCGCAAAGCGCACGTTGATTGTGTTTCTCTCCGACAACGGCGCGACGTTTCTCAAGGGCGCGAACGATGGCGCGTCAAGTATCGTTGGACGCTGGTTCAATGGCACGATGGCGTACCGTGGCTTCAAGGGCGATTTGTACGAGGGCGGATTGCGCGTGCCGGGCATCGTTGTCTGGCCGGGTCGGGTGAAGGCAGGGAGTGAGTCTCGCGTGCGCGCCGACTTCACCGATCTGCACGCGACGCTCGTCGCCGCTGCGGGCATGACGCCACCACGTGCGATCGACGGACGCTCGTTTCTTCCCGTGTTGACTGGACGCGGCACCGTGTCGATGCGACCGTACGAAGTGTGGTTCTCGCCGGATCGACGACAATCGGCGGTGCTGGAAGGGCGATGGAAGGCCGTGTGGATGCGCGACACACTTTCACTCTTTGACATTTCGCGAGATCCCGCCGAGGCAAACGATGTCTCGCTTCGTGAACCGGCCGTTGTCGCACGCATGGATTCCATTCGTCGTCGTGAAGATCAACGCGTCGTTCATCCGTCCCGCCCTGGTAACTAACACATGTCCGCCGATCCATTCCCGACACCGCTCGTTTCGACAACGTGGCTGGCCAAGCACCTCGACACATCGCGTGTCACGGTGATTGACGCAAGCACGTATCTGCCCAATGCCGGTCGCGATGCACGCGCGGAGTACCTCGCGGCACATATTCCGGGTGCGCTGTTCTGCGATTTGGGGTGGATCAGCGACGAAACCGCACCATTCCCACACACCCTGCCGAGTGCAGCGGTGTTCGCCGACCGCATGGGATCACTCGGCGTGAGCAGCGACGATGCTATTGTGGTATACGATGGGTCGGATCAGAACTTTAGTGCGCCGCGCTTATGGTGGATGCTGCGCACGTTTGGTCATCACCGCGTGTCCGTGCTGGACGGCGGCCTGGGCAAGTGGCGGAGAGAGCACCACGCCGTGACTGACGTGGTGCCAGTGCGCGCCGTGGCACACTTCGAGGCACATCTCGATGCTAATCGCGTGCGAGACATGCCGTCAATGCGGGCGAACCTCGATAGCGCGCGCGAGCAAGTGGTTGATGCCCGATCGGCCGGGCGCTTTCAGGCCACCGAACCTGAGCCCCGTGCGGGTGTACGCGGCGGACATATCCCAGACAGCGTCAACGTGCACTATGCGCGACTGGTGAATGGGCAGGGTGTCGTGCGGCCAGCGGACGAATTGCGAACGATCATGCGTGGCGCCGGTCTCGACCTCACCCAACCGATTGTGGCCAGTTGTGGCACCGGCGTCACTGCCTGTGCCGTGGTGCTGGCGCTTGACGTGCTCGGCGTGACGAACGTGGCGGTCTACGACGGCAGCTGGACGGAGTGGGGTAGTAACACGGATACGCCGATTGAGATCGGGCCATCACACATGTGAGTGATCACTGGGTTCGGTCGCGCTCTCACCCGCGCTCACGGCGTCGGTTTTGGCATACGCGCGACCAACATCGCTGTGCGCTCCAGCATTGCCTCAAGCGCCGCATGTCCGGAATAGCGTCCACGCAGGACAACGCCGCGGATCGAACGCGTGGCCGAGATGTCCTGCAGTGGATTCCGGTCAAGAATCACTAGATCGGCGGCGTGCCCTGTCGCGATAGTGCCATGTCGGGCCGTCTGCCCAAGGAATCTGGCGCCGTTAATGGTTGCTCCACGCAGTGCCTGAAGCGGTGTGAGTCCCGCGTTCACCATCAGCTGCAGTTCGTCGTGCAATCCGACGCCCGGATAGTCGAACGAGTTGAGGAACCCGGCATCCGTGCCGGCAAGTATCAACACGCCAGCGCGCTGCAGCATGGGCAATCGCGCACTGGTGAACTCATACACGCGATGTCGCCGGGCGACTGCCGCGGCATCGGCCTGCGCGGCGCGATCGACGCGGCCCTGATACGTGGCGCGGAGTCCCGGGCCAATGTAGCGCAGATATGCATCGCTGGCGTGCGTATCCGTGTCCAGCCAGGCGAGGGTTTTGCTGATGTTGAGCGTTGGCGTGATTGCGGTGCCGCGCTCGGCCATGAGCCGATACGTCGCCATCGCTGTCGCTGAGTCAAAGGCGACGATGACATCCGCTGGCGGCGCCTGACCCTCGCGCTCCGCGCCTGCTCGCACCGCGTACGACAGATGCTCAATCGAGCCCAGGCCGAGCGTGATCGCTTCGCGCACGGGAACGGCAGCTGGTATGTGCGCCGAGCTTTTGAGGCCGCGTTTGCGGATTTCACCGAGCGCGTAGCGAAACAGGTCTGGCTTGAGTGTGTTGTCGGTGAGTTTGACAAAGTCCACGTGCATGGCCTGCAGCGCATCAAGCGCACTGTCCACGCCAGCCCGTGTGTCAATTTCGATGTCGCCGGGCCAGATGGAATTGATGCCTTCAATCTTTGGACCGGAGGTGAAGATCGTGGGACCGTCCATCAGACCACGGCCGATCGAATCGCGCCACGCCAACACGCTGCCCGAGAGATCGCCTGCCGCGTCACGCACCGCGACGACACCATTTGCGACGTAGAGCGGCAGGAGCGCACGGTTCTCGGCGATGAGCGCAGGCCCGCCGCCAAAGTGCATGTGCATGTCCCACAGCCCTGGAATCGCGAATCGCCCTGACGCATTCACGGTTCGCGCCGCACGCACCGTCGCGTTGAGTCGAGGGTGTCCAATGGCCACAATGGTATCGCCACGTGTCGCGATCGACTGCGGTGCGCTGATCTGGCCCGACTCCACGTCGACCACGCGGACGTTGGTGATCAACAGGTCGACGATGCGTCGTTGCGCCTCGACGCGCAGTGGGACCAGCGCGGCCGCAGCCATCAGGAGCGAGCGTCGCGTCATCAGTTATCTCGACAAAGAGCGACGCTAGGCTTGTGCGTCGACATCGCGAATGTTCCGCTGTGCCTCATCCCAGTTTACTGCTGGTGCCACACCAACATCATCAAGTTCGAGTGAATCGATCGCCCGCTGCATCACCGGGGCGCCCAGTTGCTCGGGCAGCGCCATACCGAAGGTGAGTTCGGCGCGTCGGCACAGTCGCTCCTCGTGCGACATGTCGCGATCGATAGAGCCGCCGAGCACACGCGTGGTAAACGCATGCACCCGCGCGTGTACGCCTTCGTGCAGAATACTTGAGGCGACTGGTGCGGCGGTAATGTCACGACGGGCAAGAAAGGTGAGTTCGGTGATGACCGTGCGATCTGTGGGGTCAAACGCGCCGCGACAGGCGAACCGTTCCACGCGGATGGCACGGATATCACGCCGCAAATGGGCAAAACGAATTGGCTGATACTGTTCGATCAGCGCCAGCGCCTCGTCGAGACGTTCGAGGACGTCTTCGCTGCGGATGTCAGCGCGCGTGTTGTGCACCTCAACCGCGATGCCGCGCAGCTGGAGCGCGGACTGTGCCGATCCAGCGAACAAAGTGGAGAGCCATGAGGACATGACCGATATCAGCGACGATGATGCCAGTTTCGCAAGGGTGCTGCGACGGTGTTCGATTGTCCAGCGCCGCGTTGCTGCGATAATTTCACACACGACTACGTGACGAACCGGTCTACGCGAGCAACTCATGCCACCCGTCATTCCCGATCCACGCACGATCAAGGGATTCCGCAACGCGGCGGCATTCGAGGCGTGGCTTGCCACGCACCACGCGAACGATCCGGAACTCTGGCTCAAGATTCACAAGAAAGACTCCGGACTGCCGACGGTGACGTACGCGGAGGCACTCGACGTCGCGCTCTGCTGGGGATGGATTGACGGACTCAAGAAGACGTTCGACGAACAGTCCTTCATTCAGCGCTTTACACCGCGGCGAGCGAAGAGTGTGTGGAGTCAGGTGAATCGCGATCACATCGCGCGGCTCACCACGAGCGGGCGTATGACGCCGCATGGACAGCAGCATGTTGACGCCGCCAAGGCCGACGGACGGTGGGACGCCGCCTACCCACCCATTCGCAGTGCGAGTCGGGAGACGACGCCCGCGGACTTGCTCGCCGCCATCAACGCCAATCCACGCGCCAAGAAAACCTTCACGACGCTCGGCAAAATGAACCTGTTCGCGCTCGCATACCGCACGAACAGCATGAAGACCGCCGCAGGGCGTGCCAAGAAGATTGACGCGCTGGTAGCGATGCTGGCGATGGGGGACACCATCGTTCCGGAGCCGGTGACGCGCTCGCGGAAGTAGCTACGGACGGGCGATCGCGTCACGCCAGGGTCCAAACTCGTCGTACATCCGTTTCACCATCGCTGCCGGTAACGTCATGCGCACTGGCCCCCCGGCGCGCTCGGCGTCGTGCACCAACACTTCAATCTTTGGCCACGCGCCATCATCGTGCGGTAAGAACACCGTTGGCGCAATGGAGCCGACAAACGACTTTGGCGAGAACTTGCCGACGCTCACATGATCCGTCGCGTTCACCAGCGCCGCAATGTGGGCGACGTTGTCAATTGCGACCGGTACACCGTCGCGGAAGAATTCAACGTTCGTGATGTCGCCGCGTCGCAGGTCGACGAGTTTGTCTGGCGTATATGAGGGCCACGGGACTTTATCGTTGGTGACCTCAACGGCGTACACGGCGCGACGCGTGGACACCAGACCGCTCCACGCACTCCAGCGCTCGATCGGATCGACGGCGTCGTAGCGGCCACCGCCCGGTTTAGCGTTGGCGTCGTTCCACGCGCGTGCTTGCGCGGCCCGCCAGACAAACATCGGCGTCGGCATGATGACCACGCGAATATCATTGCCACGCACCATCAGATCTTTCGTCGAGAAACCACGCGCGACTCGCGTCTGCAACGAGGCCTCGGGAAAACGCAGTCGTACGTTTCTCACCTGCGAGACGCTGTCGCTCTTTGCGCTGAGTGCCTTCTTCGCGGCCTCCTTCTTGATAGAGTCGCGCCGAAACTTTCGTGCACTGTCGGCCAAGGCCTTGCTGGACTGTGTCGCGCTGACGGGCGGTGTTGGCGTGGGCGGCGGTGTTACAATTGCCGCGGTATCCGCCTTGACAGCAGTTGGCGGCGTAGGCGTGCTGTCGTTCACCGGCGCAGGCGTTGCCGCAGCAACAGCCACCGGTTTGGCGGTGTCGCCGCGGCTGACCGCCGTCGTACTGTCTGCTGCACCAGCGGCCGTCCGGTTGGGGCGGTTCATCATGAACCAGCCGACGATGGCAAGGGTTGCGACGCCGACCGCGATTCGCTTCCACAGCAGACCTTTCGACGCCGCGGGTTCAGCGACATCGATCGGACGTACCGACTGCGACGCGCCGAGTGACGACGCAGCGCCCGACGCGCGTATTGCGGCAGACGAGTTGCCCAGCGTGCCATGAGGGCTGCTCGGCGTTCGCAGCGCTTCAAAGTCACCGTGCGGTGTGCGCGCGGCCACACTCGCCAAACGCATGTCGAGTGCGCGTCGATACAGTTCGGCGGTTTGCGTGGGCGTCATCGCGCTGATAGCGCCGGCCAGTGCATGCGCAAATTCCGACACCGTATCGAACCTTTCGTGCGGTTCTGGCGAGAGCGCGCGGTTGAAGATGTCCTGCAGCGACGCGTCCCATTCTACATCGCGCTTTGCCTCTTGCAGCGTCTGCGGACGACTGGTGAGCCGCGCGATGAGCGATTCTTTCGACGACTCGGA
>JAYSVL010000126.1:0-7064 GCA_043718595.1 Gemmatimonadaceae bacterium | reverse complement strand
CGGGCCAGCCATGCGCGCGCAGATAACGAACACCTTCCGCTGGATGTTCTACATCGGCCGCCTGCAAAACATTGGGGAATCGTTCGTAGTCAAAGTCGTGTATCAGTCCGGCAAGCGCCCAGCGGTGCTCCTCTTCACCCAGACGTCGCGCGTAGGCGCGCATCGCGGCTTCCACGGCGAGCATGTGCTTGCGCAGCGACTCACTGCGCGTCCAGGATTCAAGCAGCGTGAGGGCGTCAGCGCGCGTCGGCAGCGTGTCCATGGCGTCATGGCGAAGAGGAGTGGATCCATAGAAACGTAGCGGTCGGCCAGTGCTAGGGGAGTTGCAGCACACTGCCCGTTGCGCGGGCGAGCGCCACCCGTGCGCCATGGTATGCCGCTAACGCATCAAGGCGCAGCGTTCGTGCCTGGTTGAGTGAGAGCAGTGCGGTAATGACGTCGGCGTTACCCGCAACACCAGCCCGAAACCGCTCCTGCGCCTGCGCCACTTCTTGTTCAGCGAGCGCCAGTCGCTCGCGCGCCGCATCGACTTGTTCGCGGGCTCCAGCCAGGTCCAGCAGTGCGCCGCGCACGTCCAGCGCGCTCTGCGCGCGCAGGTCGCGCAATCGGGCGTCGATTTCCTGCGCGACCGCCGCCTGTTCCTGCACACGACTCTCGCGACGGAAGCCGTCAAACAGACCGACTGACAATTGCAGGCCCCACGTGTACGTCGGCAGCAGGTGTGACAAGTTTTTGCCGAGCTGCCCCTGATCGAAGACGAAGCCCAGCTGTGGCGTACGTTCCCAGCGAATCGCGCGAACGGCACGCTGCTGCGCCGCGCCCTGTGCCAGCAGCGCGCGCACATCCGCACGTGACTCGTACGCTTTCGCCAGAACCTCGCGCTCGTCCGGACTCGCGTCGAACGGCAGTCCGGCAAGGGAATCGCTGAGCACCAGCGGCGTGTCGGCGGCGAGACCGATGATCCGTCGCAATTCCAGTCGCGAGCGCTCGCGGTCATTGCGCGCCATCAGGAGTTGCGCGCGCGTCGCGGCGAGTTGCGATTGTGCACGCGTCACATCGAGCGCGATCCCCAGACCGGCTTGCAGTTGGTCACGCGCGATGCGCAGGAGGTCCGACGCGAGAGTGGAGTCGGCCGATCGTGCCGCCACTTGTGCATCGGCACGAATGGCGCGCACGTAGCTCGTGGCTGCAACAGCTGCTGCGGCGTCGGCTTGCGCCGCGACGTCCGCGTTGGCGGCGTCTGTCGCCGATTGCGCGGCGCGCCACCGCGCGACGTTACCGAAATCGAGCAGCGGTTGCTGAATGCGATAGCGAACATCGATGGTGGGAATCGGGCCGAGAATCTGCCCGTTCGGATCGAGTAACGGCTGTCCGGTTGGGCCTCGCAGCGACAGTCCGAAGGTGGCGGAGTTTGTCGTGCGAGACGCTTGCTGAATGCCGGCCGCGACGTCGGGAAAGAACGCACTGCGCCGTTGCGTGACGCGCGCTTCGGCCTGTGCAACACGCGCCCGCGCGATGTCGACACCACCGTTTTGTCGTGCGGCCAAGCGTGCCGCGTCGCCGAGCGAGAGTGCGCCCTGGGCGAATACCGGACCGTGCTGCGGCAGGGCAATCGCCAGCGCACACAGGGCGACGGCCCTGCGCGCGACGGTGGCGATGCTAGATCGTCCGAACAGCAGCGGACGTGGTGGCCTGCGCGGTCTTCTTCTCACCGGCCTTTTCTTTGTTGAAATGGTCGTTGGTGAGCAAGACGATGCCGTACAGAATGGCGCCAATAAAAACCGCGCCGAGGAGCAGTCCGGTAAACGCGGCGCTCATGTCCTTCCCGGGACCTGAATGGAGCTCGCTCATAGATGTTGGTGGTGAAGGGTGAAGGTGGAACTCAGTCGACGTCGGTCACGCGCACGGAGATCATCGCGTCGTTGGCCACGATCGAGGGGACAACATCAAGCCCTTCGGTCACCTGACCAAAGACTGTGTGCACCCCGTTCAGGTGACGCGTGTTGGCCTCACTGAGCACGACGAAAAACTGACTGCCGCCCGTGTTCTTGCCCGCGTGCGCCATGGAGAGCGCGCCAACGGCATGCTTGTGCGGGTTGCCCGCTGTTTCGCACACGATGGTCCAACCCGGACCACCGGTACCAATGCGTCGATCGCCGATTGGCAGATCGCGCGAGAGCGGATCGCCGCCCTGCACGACAAAGTCTTCAATGACGCGATGAAACTTGACCCCGTCGTAAAACTCGGAGTTAGCCAATTTCTCAAAATTTGCGACGGCCTTTGGGGCTGCAGCGGGAAACAGCTCCGCGACCATGGTCCCCTTGTTGGTGACGAACGTTGCCAGCTTTGACACAGAAATCCTCGGGTGCGAGAGTTCAGGTGAACCCGGAAAATAGTGCGACGAGCGGTGACGCGCTGGGGTTAAGCGCTGGCGACCACCGCGCTCGGACAGACGCTGGCGACCACGCACTCCCCGCAGGCCGGGTTCCTGGCAAAACAGACGCGACGACCGTGCCAGATGAGCAGATGACTGAGCAACGCCCAGCATTCGCGCGGAAAAAGTGGCATGAGCTCCTGTTCGATGCCAACGGGATCGGGCTCGCGCGTAAGTCCCAGTCGGCGACTCAGGCGTTGGACGTGCGTGTCGACGACAATACCGTCGTTGATGCCAAATGCATTCCCGAGCACAACATTCGCCGTTTTTCGACCCACGCCGGGCAATGCCGTGAGTTCGGGAATGGAGGTTGGCACGGCACCGCCATGCCGTGACGCGAGCGCCCGCGCCATGCCAACGAGACTCTTCGACTTAGCGCGGAAGAACCCTGTGCTGCGAATGATCGCTTCGACGTCCTCCAGCGACGCGTCGGCCAGTTGCGCTGCGTCGGCGTAGCGCGCGAACAGCACGGGTGTCACCATGTTCACGCGCACGTCGGTGCACTGCGCGCTGAGTATCGTCGCACACAACAACTCAAAGGCGTTTCGATAAACGAGTTCGCATTGTGCATCCGGATAGGCGACCGTCAACTGCTGTAACACCGTCGTTGCAATGGCCTGCTTGGCGCCCTTGGTCTTCGGCGACTTGGCAACCTGTGGCGCTCTTTGCGACGGTTTTTGCCCTGCCTTGCGCGCGTTTCTTGCGCTGCTGCGCGGCATGGCTACCGCGGCGCGATGGCGGCCGTCGCTACTAATCGCGGTCCCGTGCCGAACGCTGTTCCTGCGCCGAACGCTGTTCCTGCGCCGAACGCTGTTCCTTCGCGGCGCGCGCGGGCGAATGCCAACACGTCATGCACGTTGCGGGTGTTGAGCACGTCGGCCGCGGTGAGCCATCCTTTGCGCGCGACGGCAATGCCCAACGCCAGATGCTCGAGTCCCTGCGCTGAGTGGGCGTCCGGACCAATCGACACCATCGCACCGCACGCGTGGGCAATACGACAGGCGCGCCAGTCGATATCCAGTCGATGCGGATCGGCGTTGAGTTCCACGGCGACGCCCACACGCGCCGCCTTGGCGATGACCGCAGCGAGATCGATCGCGTACGGCTCGCGGGTGAGCAGGAGTCGGCCGGTGGGGTGTCCAAGGATGGTCAGATGCGGATCGTCGAGGGCCTTGAGCACACGGTCCGTCATCTGCTGCGCATTCATTCCATAGCGCGAGTGTACAGAACCGATCACAAAGTCGAAGCGGTCGAGAAACGCTGGATCGTAGTCGAGTCGTCCACAGGGCAGGATATCGGCCTCAATGCCCTTGAGGAGACGAAAGTCGCTTGCTTCTGCGGCGTATTGCGAATTCAGCGCGTCGATTTCATCATGCTGTCGCAGAATGTCGTCACGCGTGAGACCACCGGCGTGCGGATTGGACTGCGAGTGGTCGGAAATGCCGAGGTAGTGCAGGCCGCGCGCACGAGCGGCGTCGGCCATCGCGGCAACACTGGCGCCGCCATCACTGTACTGCGAGTGGCAGTGCAGCGCGCCCACGAGGTCGCGCTCTTCAACAAGTGTATCGAAGGGTCCGTGCGCTGCCGCCTCAATTTCGCCATTCGCTTCGCGCTGCTCTGGCGCGATGTCGGCGAGTTGCAGATGCGCGAACAGATCGCGCTCCTGCACAACCGGCAACAGCACGCCGTCGGCGCCGCGCAGTTCATCGCCCGCCAGCACGAGTCCACGTGTCGCGGCACGTTCGGTGATCAGGCGGACATGTTCTGCACTTCCTGTCGCACGCCAGAGCGCGAGCGCGAACTGCTCCGGTCGTACGCACACCAGATCAACGAGAACCCCGTCGTCAAAACGCAACGTGAGTGTGCGTCCGCCGCCGCCGAGTACTTCGCGTACCCCGGGAAGGCGTGCGATCGCCGCGGCGGCGAGTGACGGCGAACCGCGCACCGCAGCCACGAGGTCGATGTCGCGCACCACTTCGCTGCGACGACGGATCGAGCCCGCGATCTCTACCTGCAGCACGTCCGGATGCGCGCGTACGAGGGCGCGCACACGCACGGCTTCGGCGTACCCGTGTTGCCACAGCACAAACGCACCCGTTGCTCGCAAATCAGCGATGCCCTTGAGCACTTTCTCGGCTGTTTTGTCGCCAAACGTTGGCAATGCCGCAAGACGCCCATCGCGAGCGGCGAGTTCGAGGTCTTGCAGCGTGTCGAGATGCAAGCCGTCGTGAATCAAACGGATGCGGGCAGGGCCAAGACCGGGGACACGCAGCATCTCCAGCAACCCTTCTGGCGTGTCTTCCTGCAACTGTTCAAGCAGCGCGGAACCATTGGTATCGGCGATGTCGCGCAACACGGCCATTGCGTGCGGAGCGATGTCGTCAAACGGGTGTGCCGCTTCACTCAGGACGTCAGCAAGAGCGCGGTCACCGTGTCCGCCGATCGTACGAGCGGCCGCATGCATGGCGCGGACGCTGAATCGATCCTCGTTATGCAGCTCGAGCAGCGTGGCGATTTGTGTCAGGGCGTGCGCTGCGCTTCGGCAATCCATCAGCGGAATATACCAGCGCTCCGCCGACTCGGGACTAACCATGTCGACGGGATGAATGCCGCGCTCAAGACGACCAGCGCTCGCCCACGCGGGACTAACTCTCCACGCCAGCCAGCATCCGGACCTGACGCACCAATTCTTCCAGCTGTCGTTCGGTGAGCTCCATTTCCTGCGCGGCGGCCTCGGCGTCAAGCAGACCGGAGCGTACACTGATCGCGACCTGATTCATGTAGCGAATCTTGGCGACCAATTCCATCGTCAGTTGTCGCAATCCGTGAAAGCGACGCTTCTCAGCGTTGGCGCGACGGTAGCGAGTGAGGAGTTCGTCGGGGCGCAGTCGACGGGCCAGCGCCAACACTTCCTCTTCCGTGCGGCCGGGCAGGACGCCGCGATCGGGAATGCCCGCGTTGCCCCAATCGGCATCAGCAAACCAGAGGCGTCCGACAAACTCAATGCCGTCGTGCGCCGCACGCGCCGTGACACGGAACTGACGACCGTCGACATCGATCGTACCAATGACGGTCTGCGAGACTGCGCTGAGTGGAGGCATGCGTTGACGGGAGAGGCGTTATGACGACAGAAAACGCCGAATGGCTGCGAAGAGCAGTGCGGGTTGTTCGACGTACGGTACATGACCGCAGTTTGGCAAGACCACGAGTTCCGCGTTGAGCGCGTGGGCCGCTGCTTGCGACGACGCGAGCGGGATCGGGTCGCGTTGTCCGTGGATGATAAGCGCGGAGAGTCGCGTGGCACGCGCCAGTGCGGCGAGCGGCGCTTGCAGGTCGAAGTCGCCCAGACTCTCCCAGACGGACTGCTGCACGCGTTGCAACACGCGGAACGGTGTCAGACCGATGGCCTTCGATGGATCGGCAAAATATCCGGCGACACTGAGTTCAAAGCTGCGCTGCCGAAATGTCGGCGCATCGTGTTCGCGCAGTCCGGAACTCGCCAATGCCTCGCGTGCGGCGACAATCTCGGGGGCACGAAGGCGCACTGCGAGTGCCGCCTCAAACTCGTCACGCCACACACGGGAGATGGGAGCGGGCGCAATGAGCACCAGACGTGCGGGCAGCGGCATCTCTGTCTGCGCAACGGCCTCGAGGGCATAGAGCATGGCCAGCAGTCCGCCCCACGAGTAGCCAATGAGTGTCGGCGGCACACAATCAAACTCGCGCGTGATGTGCGCCAGATCCTGCGTGTGCGTACGCCATGTTACCGGCGCGGTGTCGGTGCTGCGTGATCGTCCGCTGCCGCGCTGATCGTATGTCAGCAAGCGATGCGTGTCGGCGAGGGCGAGCATCTGCGGATAGAGATAGTCGTGATACGCGCCTGGTCCGCCATGTAAGAGGATGAGCGGTTCGGCACTCGCGTGACCGTCCTCACGCCAGTAAAGCGGCACGTCGGTGGAGCGGCTGAATCCAACAACGCGTGGCGCGGGAATCGGCAGTGGCATCGACATTGCTGAACAATACTGCGGCGTCGATTCGCCACACCAGCGAGAGCAAGGCGCATAGGCGAACGCCCGGGCGATCGCGGCGGTATGACAACCAGGAACGCGCGCCGAAATGGACGCGCTAGAAACCGAGGAGGGTAAGAGAACAGCATGCTGGGAGCTGCGGGAGGCACAGCTGCGAGCTTCGGGCAGGTTTTGGGAAGCGGGGGACTAGTTCGACGACACCACAGTAGCTTCACCGTAACCGTCAGTGACTTCGCGGCGAATGGCCGCGCTCAGGGAGAGGTGCTGCAGGGGACGCATGCGCGTGAAACAGCGAGGTGACGGCACGATACTCGACACCGGGGCACAACGTGTCGCCCGTGACGCGCGGTCGTCGTCGGCGATGCTCGACGTCCTGGCGATGCTCGTCGACCGGCTGGCCGTACTCGCCGCATCACCACCGCCGCCGAACCCCGACGCGGACACGAGTGCGCAACTCGCGAACCAGACGGCGTTTGCCGATGTGCGCATCGCGTTGCGCCAGTTCACCGCGCGGTCGCGTGACGGTGCGATGCTCTGTCGCGTGCAGCACGACGGGCTGCTGCTGGATGGGGATCTGAGCGGAAGCGCGCCTGATAACGACA
>JAYSVL010000125.1:0-7072 GCA_043718595.1 Gemmatimonadaceae bacterium | reverse complement strand
GCGCTTGCCCACCTCGAAGTCGTTCGCGTCGTGCGCGGGCGTGATCTTCAGCGCACCAGAACCGAACGCCGGATCAGCGTAGCTGTCGGCGATCACCGGAATGCGCACGCCAGCGATTGGCAGGCGCAACTCGCGCCCAACCAGCGCGGCATATCGCGCGTCATCCGGATGCACCGCGACCGCGACATCCCCGAGCATCGTTTCCGGGCGCGTCGTCGCGACGGTAATGAATTGTGAGTCGTCATCGGCCAGCGGGTATCGGATATGGTAGAGCTTTCCCGCCGTCTCCGTGAACTCCGCTTCTTCGTCCGACAGTGACGTACCGCAGCGTGGGCACCAGTGAATGACCCGATGTCCCTGATAAATGAGCCCGTCTTCCCACAGACGCACAAACGCTTCGCGCACGGCTACCGACAGTTCCGGCGAAAACGTGTAGGCGGTTCGACTCCAGTCGGCGCTAGAGCCAAGTGCCTTGAGCTGATGTAAAATCTCGCCACCCGTTTGCGCGACAAACGCCTCGACGCGGGCAACGAACTGTTCGCGACCGACATCGAAACGTGTGCTTCCGTCTGTCGCGAGCAGCTTTTCCACCACGTTCTGGGTGGCGATGCCAGCGTGATCCGTACCGGGCACCCAGAGCGTCTCGTCACCGGCCATGCGTCGCCAGCGGATCAGCACGTCCTGCACCGTGCTGTTCAGTCCATGGCCCACATGCAGCACCGCCGTCACGTTGGGCGGTGGAAGCACGATCACGAACGGTTCGGCGGTCGCGGCGTGCGCTGCGCTGGCACCGAACACGCCGTCGTCGGACCAGCGGCGATACCACTCGGCCTCAGTCGCGGCGAAGTCGTAGTTGGGAGAAAGCGTGTGTTGGTCAGGCGAAGTCATGGACAGAAAACTAAACGAGCGATCGCACGACCAATCCGTCAACGACGTCGTCAACAGCGGGCACGCCGCGCGCAAGCGTCAACGCGTAGAGCACCTCGGCGCGCGATCGCACCGTGCCGGTCAATTCGATCCGTCCGTTCCCGATTGCACCGATATCAATCGCACGACGGCTGAGCAGCAGATCGTTGCTGAATGCTTCGAGGACACGATCTTCCAGCATCTCGGCGGTGATTGGGTCAGCGACCGCTGTGGTCGCCGGTAGCGGAGCCACATGCGCGAGGGTGGCGAGTGCCAGCCGCCGCCGGCGTTCGCGTCGCGATGTCGTCGAGCGATCCGTTGACGCCAATCGACCAGAAAACGCGAGCACGACGACGGCGCCGACGATGGCGCCGATCACCCCAAGCAGCACCCGCGAGGTGGTCGAGGACCGGCCGTGACGGCGTCGCCCCGACCGGTTTCGCGAGTGCGAGGGACGCACTTTCTGACGATCGCTGCTCGCGTCGAAACGACGTGGTGCCATAGACTTTCCTCTGAGTAGCGCGGTTATCCACGCAACGATAACTTGTGACCCAATGTGCCGCCGACGTTTGGAAGTCCTTCCACTCGCGACAGCGAATCGCCCTCACCCGTCCGTAACTGATGCCTGCAGGTCTGCCACCCGCCGCTTCGCCCGAAACGCTGACGCTCACGCTCCCCGACGGATCGACGCGTGAGGTCCTCGCGGGCACCCCGGCACGCGACGTGGTCGCGACCATAGGGGCGCGACTGCTGCAAGCATCAATTGCTGTCGCCGTCAACGGCGTGCTACAGGATCTAATGACCCCGCTGCGCGAGTCGGGGTCCTTTGTCGTGCTGACAGACAAAGATCCTCGAGCCCTTGCGGTCCTCCGCCATTCGGGCGCGCACATCCTGGCCACTGCGGTGCGGCGACTGCGGCCTGACGCCAAGATTGGTTTTGGACCGGCGATCGACGACGGATTCTATTACGACTTTGAAGTCGCGCAGCCGTTTACGCCCGACGACCTCGACGCGTTCGAAGGTGAAATGCGCAAGGTCATCGCGGAGAAGTACGCGTTTACGCGGGCCGAGGTGTCGCTCGCCGAGGCACGCGTGTTGTTTGCCGACGATCCGCTCAAGCTTGAGCGCCTCGATGATTTTGAAGGCAGCGACGAAGTGATTTCCACCTACACGGACGGGCCGTTCGTCGACCTGTGTCGCGGTCCGCATGTGCAGGATACGTCATACCTCAAGCACTTCAAGTTACTGTCGTCGGCTGGCGCCTATTGGCGCGGCGACGAGAAGCGGCAGATGTTGCAGCGCATTTACGCTACGGCGTTCTTCAAGAAGGACGAACTGGACGCGCGGCTGCTGCAACTGGAGGAGTCGAAGAAGCGTGATCATCGCGTTTTGGGGAAAGCGCTGGACTTGTTTCAGCTATTCCCCGTGTCACCGGGCGGCGTGTTCTGGACGCCCAAAGGCACGATGATCTACAACACACTCGAAGCGTTTGTGCGCGAGCGGCAGCGTGAAGCGTTTCGCGAGATCAAGACACCCTTGCTCTATAACTCCAGGCTGTGGGAGCAGTCAGGGCACTGGGGCAAGTATCGCGCTAACATGTTTCTCGTGCTCGACAACGAGACCGGCGAGCATGAGATGGCGCTCAAGCCGATGAACTGTCCGTCGCATCATTTGTACTTTGCGTCGTCCAAGCATTCGTACCGCGAACTGCCGATCCGCTACGTCACGTTCGACGTGCTGCATCGCAACGAGTTGTCCGGTGCGCTGTCTGGCCTCACGCGCGTGCGCCAGTTTGCACAGGATGATTGTCACGTCTACCTGCGCGAGGACCAGATTGCGGAAGAAGTACAATTCCTGATGGACTTCATTCTGGGCTACTACGACACGTTCGGTCTCACGGCGCGACTCAAGTTTGCCACTCGGCCCGAGGAGCGGATCGGCTCTGATGCCCTCTGGGACCGCGCTGAAGGTGCGTTGCGAGCGGCGCTGGATTCCACCGGGCGTCCCTATGAGATGAAAGCGGGTGACGGGGCGTTCTATGGACCGAAGATTGACTTTGACGTGCTCGACTCCATCGGGCGTGCGTGGCAACTCGGCACCATCCAACTCGATTACAACGCGCCGGAGCGTTTCGACTTGCATTACACGGGCGACGACAACGCGCCACATCGTCCAGTGGTCATCCACCGCGCGGTGAGCGGTTCGTTCGAACGCTTCATCGCCATTCTCATTGAACACTTCGCCGGCGCGTTTCCGGTGTGGCTTGCGCCCGAACAGGTGCGTGTCATTCCCATCGCCCCAGACTATAACACGCACGCGGACGCGTACGTGGCGCGACTGAAAGCGGCGGGGATTCGGGCCCACCTCGACGCGCGCAACGAGACGCTGAACTACCGCGTTCGGGATGGCGAACTGCAGAAAGTTCCGTACATGTGCGTCATTGGGCGGCGTGAGGCGGCGGAGCACACCGTCGCCCTGCGTGTACGTGGGACGGGGAAGAAACAGGAGATATTGTCGGCCGATGCGTTCTACGAGCGCATCGTCGAGGAAGTACGCACGCGCGCGCTGACGCCCATGGCGGACGTCACGGCCGTCACCGAATCCGAAGGCCTTGGGGACTCTGCATGAACGACGACGCTGACGCGCTGCTCGATGTGTTTGTGTTGGCCCCGGTTGGATTGGTGGAGGTGGACGAAGATGGCAGGGTCGAGGTGGCCAATGCAGCGGCTCGCAAAATGCTCGCACCGCTAACGCCGTCAGGCACGTTGGACGACCTCTTCGCCGCGCTCGGTAGTGTTGCCCCCGATCTGGCCGCGCGCGTGCGTGCCTTTGACGGTCCACGCGGACTGATTGTGGATTCGATGGAGTTACTGGCGTCGCGAGACCACCGCGGTGTCTACTTATCGCTGGTGAAGATCGCGCCAGGTCGTGTGGTGGTGGTGACGACCAACGCCGACGGCCTTGCGCGTGCACGAGACGAGGTCGCCCGACTGCAACAGCGAGTGCGCGCGGTTGAAGTGGCCATTCGCGACTATGCCGTCTTTACCGTCGCGGTGGACGGACTCATCGATACCTGGAATGAGTCTGCAGAGCGTGTACACCAGTGGCCCACCGACGAGGTTATCGGCAAGCCCTTGTCGATGCTGGTCCCGCCAGACGCCACGGCCGACGCGCACGTGAAGGACGCGTTCGACCTTGCGTCGAAAAACGGATGGAGCGAAGAAGAAGGTCCGCGAGCCCGCCGAGACGGCACCACGTTCTGGGCGAATACGATCATCTCCGCTTTGCACGGACCAGGAAACGAGATCACAGGATTTTCGGTGATCACGCGTGACGTGTCCGAACGACGCAAACTCGACGAAGTCTCGCGCGACAATGCGTCGAGCACGACCGACTACCTCACGGGCGTTTCCAACCGTCGTGCGTTCTTTGAAGTCGCGGGCTCGGAAGTGTCACGTGGTCGGCGCTATGGCCAGCCGTTGTCGATGTTGTTGGTCGACCCCGACCGTGTGCGTGATCTCACGGAACAGCATGGCGACGCATTTGCTGACGAGTGGCTGCGCGCGATCGCCCTCGTCTGTCGTCAGGAGTCCCGAACCACGGATGTGGTCGGTCGCGTGGGTGGCGAGGAGTTCGCCGTCCTCTTGCCCAGCACCGAACTCCCTGGCGCGCTGGTGCTCGCCGAGCGTATTCGCGAGCGCATGCAGCGACACGTCTTTCAGGGCGCATACCAGGGCGTGCGCAGTACACTGAGCGTCGGCGTGGCTGAGTTGACTGACGACGTGACCACCGTGGACGCGCTATTGACAGCAGCCGCGAAAGCGGTCGAACGTGCGAAGAGCTCGGGGATGAACTTGGTAGTGGGTTTCGACGCCTAGCGCGTCGCACGCGACCTACGCGGACGCCGCGTGGCAGCCTGTTAGCTTTCAGTGGCGCCGCAAACGTCGCGGTGCCACGCTCCGGTGTCCGCGTCGTGACGCCCGCTGGTGCGTACGGCGAGTCCACCACTCCGCATTCTCATGTCTGATCTTTCCCGCCAGCCGGTTATTGTCGGCGCGGCTCGTACACCAATCGGTCGTTACCTGGGCGGTCTTGCACCGCTTACCGCCCCCGAACTGGGCGCGATTGCCCTTCGTGCGGCAATCACTCGGGCTGGTGTTTCCGACTCGCACATCGAGGAAGTGATTGTCGGCCACGTGCTGCAAGGCGGTACGGGGCAGGCTTCAGGCCGCCAGGCGATGCTCAAGGCCGGCATCCCCGCAACCGTTTCGGCCGTGACCGTGAACAAGGTGTGCGGCTCGGGACTTAAGGCGGTGATGCTCGCGGCGCAGGCGATTCGCGCTGGTGACGCTCAAGTTATTGTCGCCGGTGGACAAGAATCCATGTCGAATGCGCCGCACTACGTGTATGGGATGCGCGGTGGCGTAAAGTTGGGCGATCAAACGATGGTGGACGGCATGATTCGCGACGGGCTGTGGTGCCCGACGTGCAACGTGCACATGGGCAGCCATGCGGAGTACACCGCCACAAAGGCTGGCATCGATCGCGTTGCGCAAGATGAATTCGCCGCCGAGTCACATCGTCGTGCAATCGCGGCGCAGCTCGCCGGCCACTTCGACGCCGAAATCGTGCCGGTGGAGATACCCGGCAAGAAGGGGCCGACGATCATTCGCGCCGATGAAGGGCCGCGCGCGGACACGACGGTGGAGACGCTGGCCCGGTTGCGCCCGACGTTCCCCTACAGCGCCGTCGCGACATCCGCGTTAACCGTGACCGCCGGCAATGCGTCAACGCTCAATGATGGTGCGGCGGCCGTGGTGGTCACATCCGAAGCGTTTGCGAAAACGCACGGACTTGCGATCCTCGGGCGCATCACCGCGTACGCCACTGGCGCCGGCAATCCGCAGGACCTGTTCTTCGCGCCGATCACTGCTGTGCAGCACCTCATGCAGAAGCAGGGCACGACGATTGACCACTACGACTTGATCGAAGCGAACGAAGCGTTCGCCGCGCAGTCGCTGGCCGATCGGCACGGCCTTGCGATGCGCGCTGATCGTGTCAACGTTAACGGGGGCGCGATTGCCCTTGGACATCCGCTCGGCGCCAGCGGCGCGCGCGTCTTGGTGACGTTGCTGTTTGCACTCGCGCAACGCGGCGCGCGCACGGGATTGGCCACGCTGTGTTTGGGCGGTGGTGATGCGGTGGCCTTGTCGGTGGAACGGGTCGACTAGGTGCGCGGTCCTCTGTCACGAGTTGCGGCGCCAGACAGCGACGTCCCGTCGTGGCTCTATGTAAGCCTTGGTGAATTGCGTGCTCCGTGGCGTCTGGTGACGTTCGGGGTCACACTGGCGCTGGCAACAGGCATCGTCGGTGCGATCGTTGGTCCGTTGTTTGCGATGCTGTCCCGGTCAGTTGGTGAACCGATACCGGCATACCCCTGGATCACGTTGGCCGCCGTGTGGTGGTCGATATTGGTTGCGTTGCGTCTGGTTGACGACGCGCCGTGGTCGGCGATGGGGCTGCACCGCCACGCTTGGCGATTCAATGCACTGGGTGGCGGCGCCTTTGTTGGCGCCGTGGCCATTGTCGCAACCACGGTGTTACTGCTCGTCACCGGCGCGCTGCGCTTTCACCTCGCGCCGCTGCTGCTCAGCGATTCTGCGTCGCTGCCGATCGCCTGGAGTGCAACATTCCTGCGCGTACTGTTGCTGCTTGCGCCAGCCGCGTTGTGGGAAGAGCTGGTCTTTCGCGGCTACCTGTGGACTGTTGCCGAACGCGCCGGAGGCACTCGGCTCGCGTTGTGGTCAACGAGCGCTGCCTTTGGCCTGCTGCATATCACGAATCCCGGTTCTGGTGTGCGCACGACGCTGCTGGTCCTGCTGGCCGGCGTGTGCCTCGGGCTAGTGCGTGCGCGCTGGAACAGTCTGCCTGCGGCGTGGCTCGCGCATCTCGTGTGGAACCTGACAATGGCGGCGGGTCTGCACGCGCCGGTGAGCGGCGTACCCTTCGACGCGCCCGGATATCAGGCGGTACTCAGTGGGCCCGCATGGTGGAGCGGTGGTGCATGGGGCCCGGAAGGTGGTGCTGCAGCATGCGTCGTGTTGATGACGCTGATGTTGGTGTCCTTTCGACGATCACTCGCGTCGTACGATGTCCTTCGCGCGCA
>JAYSVL010000124.1:0-7074 GCA_043718595.1 Gemmatimonadaceae bacterium | reverse complement strand
GCGTCTCCGCGTCCCCGCGTGAGGCCTGCAGTTGCAGTTCCCCGCGTCTCCGCGTCCCCGCGTGAGGCCTGCAGTTGCAGTTCCCCGCGTCTCCGCGTGATCCCGGTAGTTGCAATTCCCCGCGTGATCCCTCATCCCGCGTCTCCGCGTTACGGCACTACTCGTATCACCGACCTCCGCACCCGATCACCCACCCAGATCACTCCACCCTCCGCGCGCACCGTAGTCGCGAACGGGAACTGCCGCGAGGAGCCAAGTACCGCGGGCGTCGGTGACAGCGCGATGCGATACAATCCGTCCACTCCACCGGCGACAAACAGCGTGCCGTTGAGAAACGCGAGGTCGTAGGCAAAGCGTGGCTCGCGTGACAGCCGTACTGGCGAACTCGCCGCCGTCAGCGACGCTCGTGGCCAGGCAATGATCCCTTCGTCGCCGAGTGCAGCAGCCACCCAGTCGCCGCTTGTGGTGATGTTGCGTGGCGCTGCCGGCACGGGCAGGGACATGCCGATGCGGAGCCCAGCGTCACTGCCGAGCACCTGAACAAGTGCCGAGTCCGTTCCCGCCCACCACACGCCCGCAGCAGAGTCAAACACCAACGCCGACACGCTCGATAACAGGTCGATGCTATCGCGTCGCTCACCCGCGCCGCGGCCGCGCCGAAATTGTAGTCGACTCCCCGATGCACTGAGTATCGCGTCCGCTGACGACGCCAGCGCATCAATCGGCCCATCGGCAATGCGGGACGCGGGGCCGGTACCGAGGCTCGCTTCCCAGAGGGCAGTGCCAGTGCCGAGCACCAGCGTACCAACACGCGGCACGATTGCGACCTGGCGCAAGTTACTTAGTCCGTTCGCCCGTCGCCGCAGGGCCTTCGGCGTGATCACTGCCGCGAGCAATTGCACGCCGCTATCACTCACCACCGCAATCAGCGAATCGCGCACATCCATCGCGTTCGGTGCCGAGAGTACACCGGCCTCGGAGAAGTTGAAGGCAAAACTTTCACCGGCACGCGGCGCCTCCGCTTTGCGTTGCGCGTTGAGTTCACTGCCCACAAACAGTCCCGACAATGCGCCGCTAAACACGAGGAACGGCATCGCGCAGCTAAATGGTCGGCAGCCACCGGCGCGGGTGCCTTGTTCGCTCATGAAGTAGTAACCCAGGCCCAGCACGCCACCAGACGCCGCGCCAAGCAAGCTATACGTGCCAAGCCGTGCGCCCGTGCCGCGCGTAATGGTGCGCGCCGACGTCTGCTGTGCTCGGAGCGACGCGTCAAGCGGCTGCCCGATGAGCGCGAGTGCCATCGCCGAAACAAGAATGGTGCGCATATGCTATGAACGTCGAATAGTGAACTCGCGTTGCGTTTGTGTGCGCTGACCGCTCGTGCGATCGACCACGAATATCTCCAGACGATAGCGCCCCGCTGGCGCCGTGCCCATCCCCAAGTTGACGACACCCGGCACACGGTCGCGCCCTTCGAGCGCTTCGTCCCGATCAAAGCGAAGCCCAAGCTGCGCATCACCAACGGCAGAGAGACCCACCGCATCGGCAATGGTGCCAAGAAAATTGCTCACCGCATTGCCTTGGCGGTCGAGCTTGAGCAGCGTGACGACAAATCGCACCTCGAACTTGACGCGCTGACCAGCGTCCGGCCGCAGCCCGTAGTTCTCCCAGTACACAGTGAATGTGTCACGCGGTGCAATCGACAAGACCCCACGCGGGCGTAATCCAAGTTCGGTCCACGACCGCACGGTGCGTGTTGGCGCATTGGCGCGATCCGCAATAAGAATGTCGCTGCTTTGCAGCATGCTGCCATCAAACGTGCTGACCGTAAGGTCCGTCTGCGAGCGACTCATCGCCGACGCCACGGCCGCGTCGTGCGCCTCCACTCGTACGCGATAACTCCCTGCAGTCAGCGTGTCGACCCAGACGCGCCGCACCACACCGGTCGCCGGCAACGCAATGCGTTGTGTATCTACGGCGACAAGGGCGAGCGATGCTGGTGGGCCAACGCGCAAGGACAATTCAAGCGCGCCGCGATCGATTTCAGCAGCGCTATACAGCGGCTGGACCGCCGCATCAACCGCGACCACGACTTGCGTCTCACGAGCCGACGCGCCGCGCAGCCGCACCACTTGTGTCTGCAGTGTGTCAACAGCCATCACAAACGGCACATTGTCCAGCATAAACGGTGACACATCACGACGTTCTTCGGCGTAGTCGCGGTAGTTGCCGGCGAACTGCGCGATGTTCATCGCCGGTGGCCCAGCGAACACAAACTCCACTTCAGCGCGTGGATAAAACCACACGGTGATCACACGACCGATGGCCTCACGCGCATCGGCGTCAGACGTTGGGGCGAATGTCGCAACAACGGGCGGCTCGCCATAACGCGCAATGATCATCGCCCGATCGGTGCGCCACCCGACTTGTTTGGTATCGCTATCCGTGAAGCGCAAATCCGCATACGCCATGCGCGCCAGAAACTCGAGCCGCGCCTCGTTCACACGCGTGGAGAGCATGGGATCAGCGGCCTCCCAGAATGCGTTATCCGTGCGTGCGCGATCGGCAAGCGGGAGGTCCGCCAAACGGAGCGAGTCGGGTTTACGCACTATACGACCGAGATCAAGCATCCCGGCGCGCATCTCGGGTGTCAGCGCAGCGACTGCACGCGTGAACTGACGATCGGCATCGGTGAGGTCACCAAGTCGGTAGGCCGCCAGCGCATCGGCCAGTAGCAATCGCGCCGGAGCGTTGCCCGTTCGTGTCATCGGCGCGGCAACGGTGCGCATTTCTTCGTAGCGTTTCTGTTCATACAACAAACCCAGCAACCCAATCGCACTCGCCTCGTGTGTGGGCAACGCCGCAAGGCCACGGCGATAATACTCCTCGGCCTGGGTGCGGTCGACGAAACCCGCGTTCGGAATTGGTCGCGCGAGTTGATCAAGAAACTCGCGGGTGTAATGCAATCGGCGACGCGAGGCGATCGGGTCGAACACCAGGTTGGCGGTGTACAGCCAGCGATCGCGTCCAGAATTGTAGCGACGCTCCTTGATCTGCCCGAGCTCGTAGGCGACTTCGGCCACTTGTCCCGCGTCGCCGGTGGCTTCGGCTACACCGAGTGCGCGGCGGAACAGTCGTTCTGCTTCAACACGCGCCAATGGCGTATGCAAGCGAATGCGGCCCAGCTCTAACACATAGCGCGGATTGGTTGCGTCGATGTCGGCCGCACGATTGAGCAGGCGCCAGGCAAGCATGCGCCGTGGTGTGTCGCCGAGTGTGAGTGCCGTGGTGCGTGAGAGCACAACGCCGCGCCAGTAGAGTGCCTCGGGGTCGCGCGGTGACTGGTCCGTGGCCTGTTCCAGCATTTCGAGGGCCGATGCAGTGTCGCCGGCCTGCGCGCGTGAGAGCGCGCTCCGCACGAGTGAGTCCGTCGGTACGCGCGTGCGCGGCTGCGCGAAGGCCACGTGGCACGAGATCACACACAGCAGCGCAACGTCGCGTGCGCGCGTTACGCCCAAGGTCACGTGATCGAGACTTGTGCGAGGCATGTTGCGCCAAAGGTAACCGCGCTTCACGAGGACAGATGGAACCGGGGCTCAGTATCTACGTACTACACGAGGACTTGGGCGTCGGCCCGAGGTGGTCCCTCCTGCATAGGGTACGTTTATGGTGTCCAGTTGGTTCTCAGGTGGCGCGGGGCGGCGGACGTGTCGCGCGCTCGGTGTTGCATTTTCCACCGTTGCCTGTGCGACGTTGCCCGTGGTGCTGTTGTCCGCACGTGCTGGCGCACAAGCGTTTAACTATCCGTCGATGCAGTTGCCGACCGCGTCCGTTCGCGATTACACCGGTGTGATCGCCGGCGGTGGCGGCACGACCATGCTGGTCCAATGGCGCGAAGGGATGGGCAGCGGGCAGCATCTTGGCCTGGATCTGGGCTTTGCCGACCCGCGCAACAGCACCAGCATGCGATTCTTTGCAGCGGCGACGGGTGGTCGTGAACTGTTACGCGCGTCACAAGAGCAGCCGGTTGACGTGATGCTCACGGCCGGGGTGAGTGCCGCGCGCGGTGGCGGCGCGACGCTCTACCGCGTGCCGATCGGTGCGACGATGGGACACACGTTCGAACTGGATCAGGACATGACGCTAACGCCATTTGTGCATCCGCGCATTTCATATGACGTGTGCGGACGATGCAGTGAGCAGGGACGGCAGCGCTCGGAGATCAGTCTCAACTTTGATCTGGGCGCGAGCTTTCGCATCAATCATCAATACGCCATTCGTGCAGCGGCGACGTTCACGGGCTCCAACCGCGTTGGCGGTGATGGTGCGTTTGCCGTTGGATTCAACTGGACGCCGCCCGCCGTGACCCGTGAGCAACAGTAAAACACCTGGCAGCACATGGTATTGATGCTCTCTGTTGGATGCGATGAAAGCGAAAAACGAAAAGCAACAAACAGCAACAGCATTTGACGCAGAGGAACGGCGGAGGCCCGCCGAGTACGCAGGGGACTGCAAAAGTTTGAAAGTGGTCCTCGGCGAATTCTGCGCTCCTCGACCGTACCTCTGCGTCAATTGCTTTTGTTTTGTTAACAACAATGAACCGCACCTAACAGCAACAGCATTTGACGCGGAGGATTAGCGGAGGTGCGCGAAGTACGCTGAGGACTGCTTTTGGGGTTGTCCTCCGCGAATTCAGCGATCCCCCGCGCGACCTCCGCGTCAAATGCTGTTGCTGTTTGCGGACGTCGGCGTCGGCCTGTGACGCGCCAAGCCGTGGCCGCTGTTGTTTTGCCGAGGGACAAACAGCTTATCCCTACGGGCACCGCCGGTCGGGAATAGGTTGGCACGTGGTCCGGTCTTCGCTGGACGCATCGATGGCACACGCTCCGCCGGATGGGGGAGGAGAGGCCTGGCTATTGCGGTATTTGGTTACGAGCCGTACTGTGGCTCGGCTAGGGGACGAGCGTATCGTCCCGGGGTGAGTCGCGTGCGCCTGGCGCTCAGCCCACGCAGCACTGCAGTGGTTTTTCCCACCCGTTGGTACCCCCAGCTTCCGATTGTGTTCCGTCGCCTAACACGCGATGAGGTCGTACTGCGTCGCATCTGTGGCGTTTCCGCAGCAGTCGTTCCAACCCTCCTTACCCGTCATGGGAGTGAGATGACCACCATGAGTCTGCTACGCCGTCTTCGCTGGACCACCTTGTTACTGCTGGGCTTGGTAGCCGCAGTACCGGTGACCAGCGCCCAAGCGCAATCCGCCACGATTACCGGCAAGGTGCTGAACGAGTTCGGTCAGCCGCTTGAGTTCGCCAACGTGTACCTGAACGAACTGACGATCTCGGTACCGACGAACGCGCAGGGCGTCTACAACATGAACGTCCCCGCCGCGCGTGTGATCGGTCAGGCCGTGAACCTGCGGGTGCGCGCGGTTGGCTACGTGCCAGGCGTCATTGCGATCCGCATCACAGCGGGCGCGCAGAGTCATGACTTCTCGCTCAAGAAAGACATCAATCGATTGAGCGAGGTGGTCGTCACGGGATCCATCGAGGGCACCGAGCGTTCCAAGGTGCCGTTCGCCGTGGGACGTATCACGGCGGAAGACATTCCAGTGCCAGCGCTCAACCCGATTACGGCATTGCAGGGCAAGGTGGCGGGCATGCGCATCGCGGCCACCAGCGGACAACCGGGCAGCACGCCGGAAATTTTGCTGCGTGGCCCAACGTCGATCAACGCGAACGGCCGGACGACCGGCCCGCTGCTCATTGTTGATGGCACAATTCTCCGCAACCAGAGCCTCAACGAAATTGGCGGTCTCGACATCGAGTCCGTGGAAGTGGTGAAGGGCGCGGCCGGCGCGTCGTTGTATGGCGCGGCCGCGGCAAACGGCGTCATTGTGATCAGGACCAAGCGCGGCGCGTCACGCGACGGCGTGAAGTTCAACGTGCGCTCCGAGTACGGCAACTCGGTGGTCAACAGCATCAACTACGGCCAGCCCATCTATCATCAGCTCACGCTGGACGAGACCGGCAAGCGCTTCTGCGTTGCCGGTGCCAGCAACGTGGCGCCGTGCTCGCGCTCGTTTAACTGGATGGAAGAGATTCTGCGCATCAACGGCGTCAATGCCGACACGATTCGCACGCAGCAGTCCGGCCAGTTCGCATCGCCGGGCGCGGGCGGTGGTGAGCTGCTCAACGTCTATCAGGCCAGCCCGTGGCCGGGACAGCGCTACAATACGTTCGGGCAGCTGGTGCAGTCCGCGCCGGTCACGCTGCAGTCCCTCGATGCCAGTGGTCGCGCTGGTGGAGTGCGCTACTTCGCCAGCGGTGCCTACACCAGCGACGCGGGCGCTATTCGGAATCTTGACGGACAACAGCAGCGTCGCGCGCGCGTCAACCTTGACTACGATGTGCGTCCCAATTTGACGGTCGCCCTCAGCACGCTGTACGACAAGGCGTTCACCGATCAGCGCGGCAGTTTCTTCGGTGGCCTCCTGCGCGGAGCACCCGCCGGCACGGACTACCTTGTGCGCGACTCACTGGGACGCGGCATCCTTCGCGGCGGTGGCACGGGATTCCGACCCACCGGCAACGGCGGCGGCACCTTCCTGTACCGCACGGAAAACTTCACGGATGTCCAGTCGTCGGCGCGATACCTGGCCAGCGGCACGGTCACCTACACGCCGGCCGATTGGGCAACATTTGACGCGCTCTACAGCTACGACTACCGCTCGCGGTTGAACAACAACTACGTGGTCAAGGGCTACCGCACGGACGGCATTGCGCCGGCAACCAACAGCGGCAATCAGGCGCTTGGCAACTTGTCGCGTGAGTCCATGAATGCGCAGCTCTCGGCCACGTTCCGCAAGCAGATCACCAGTGACCTGAACGCGAAACTCAATTTCCGCGGCTTGCTTGATCGCGACTACCAGATTGCGAACAACAGCGGTGGTGACACCTACGTGGTGAAGGACATTTACACCTTGAGCAACCTGACGCTCAACAAAGTGGCGACGTCCAGCAGCTTCCTCATCAAGAACATGGGTGGTATTGCTGGCGCGAACGTGGACTACAAGGG
>JAYSVL010000123.1:0-2440 GCA_043718595.1 Gemmatimonadaceae bacterium | reverse complement strand
ACGCGGATACTGTGTCGAGCATCCGGGTGGGATGGTCTTTGTAGATGTCGTTCAAGTGGTTGGCGACGGAGCGCCGCACATACAGCGACGGGTCGTCGCGCAGTTGTTCGAGCAGCGCGAGCACCGTCTTGGGATCGTGGAGGAAAGTGTGGAGACGAGGCGCCCATGGGAGACGCGGGCGTGTGCCCTCGCTCACCAGACGACGCACATGCTCACTGGGGTCCTGCGTCCATCGCTGCAACTGCGCGAGCGCAGCGTCAGGGTAGCGCTCGATAAACGGGCGAATGGCAAACTCGCCGGTGAAGTGCTGCGTCAGCGTGTGCAAGCCGCGCATGGCATCGTTGAAGTACCCGAGCGCATGTCGACGAATGTATTCCGTATGCGGCAGGTAGAAGAACGCCGCCATGCCGCCTGCCGAAGACGGTTGTGTCGGCAGTGTTTGCACGAGCAGATCGATGGCGCGTGGAACATCCGCTGGAAGATGACGTTGCAACACGTCGGCGAGATGTCGGCCGCGTTCGAGCAGTTCCATGTCGTCAAAGCCCAGGCGTGCGTCACGCAGGAATGCTTTCGTGGGGAACGTCGCGTCTACCGCGCGCAGCTCGCGCGCGAGGCGCTCGGCGACCTCGTGTGAGAATTGCGCTTTCAGGGGTTCAGCCATAGTTGGACGCGATGCGCGAAGACCGCCGTTCTGGGCCGGGTGATTGGTGGAAATGCTCTGGGTCGCTACAAAACGCACCGAACATTTCCCATGGTGTGAGGTTGCTTCCCACCACGAGAGGTTGTTTCCGGCGATCGTCACTTACATTAGCAATTGGACATCGAATTCGTCCGACCCGCATCCATTGCAAACTGGAGGTTGTTGTGCCGCAAGAATCGCGACATTCGCACTCGCGCACCCGCGCACTCGCGCACCCGCGCACCCGCGCACCCGCGGGACGATGGTACTCACTCTTGCGCTGGTCGGAGTAGCCGCGCGTCGAGGCACTCGCTAGCGCGCTCGCGAGGGGCATCGAGCTAGAGCCACGTCAGCGACCAATTGGCGGTCGCTGGCGTGGTGGTGTTTTTCCAGGCCCCTTGTATTCTGTTCTGCTCCGGTTCCAGTGTCCATCAAATCGGCAACCTTCGATAACGGGCAACGCTGTCATGCGACTAGGGATTTCAATTGTGGCGCTGTCGCTTTTGGCGCTCACGTATAGCGTGGCGATGGCCGTCGACTCAGGTACATCAAGAGAGGCGGAAGCGTCGCTTCCCACGTTTCGTCGAAAGACGGTCTTCTATTCACTCGCCGGAAAGTCACTCGTGGAGCTCGTGGCGGAGCACCGTGCGCTCGCGCTGAAGCGAGTAGCTCCGGAACGTCTTGGCTACACGGCCTGGAACGCAACGCTCAATACCACGCAGGGCTTCGGCACAAAAACGTCGTGTGCCGTCGAACCGATAACTCTTGTTGTCACGGTGACCACCACACTCCCTCGTGCGGTGAATAGCGGTCAGTTTTCGCCAGACGACTCATTGCAATGGCACAGCTTTCTCCCTGGGCTCAAGCGTCACGAAGCCCGACACGACAGCGTCATTGTATCCGAAACGTCAGCTTTCCTACGCCAAGTGGAAAGTGAGGCTAACGGCGCAATGCAGACGAAAGACTTTTCGCAATGCGTGGACGAGCTACGGACTCGGATCGATCGCGCCAATGCCAGGCTGGATGAGGTCACCCAACACGGGAGGACCGAAGGCGCGATCCTCATGTTACCATCTCGTCCGTAACGGATCAGGATCGCCAGGCGGTCTGGTGAATCGCTCGGCTTAGAGTTGCGACTACGAGCTACAGGACAACATCGAACAACCGGCCTTCGCTTTCGCCCACTCCGGACGACGCGCCGCAAACTGCGCATACTGCGGCTGATCGTCATACGGGCGTCGCATCACCTCAAGCAACGTGTGCACGAGCGACTCGTCACCCGACTCGGCCAAGTCAATCGCCTGCTGCGCGAGATAATTGCGCAACACGTACCGAGGATTGACGGCATGCATGCGTGCGCGTCGCACTGCGTGCCCGTCACTAGTGCGCGTAGCAAGCGCATGCCAGCGCACGAGCCAACTCGTTAGCGCGTCATGATGCGTAGCCAGCGCATCGTCATCATAAACCACGTCGCCAAGCAACGCACGAGCGTTCAGGAGTTCCGGCAGCACATCGGGAATCTCACCCAGCGCACGAAAGAATAGCGTGTAATCGATGTTCGCGCCGTAGAGCAACGCAAAACCGTCGCGCATCACCGACCGCGCTGCGTCGTCGGCTTCAAGTACACCAAACTTGGCTGCCGTCATCGCGTCGTACTGCGCAGAATACGCCGCGTGGAATCGCGCCAGACCATCTTCCAACGGCGTCGGCGAATCGAACACGGACTGCAGTGCTTCCGCCAGTCGCACCAGGTTCCACTGC
>JAYSVL010000122.1:0-7100 GCA_043718595.1 Gemmatimonadaceae bacterium | reverse complement strand
TGTGTCCGACGTTGACACCCCACGCTCGACCATGCGCTTTGCCAGCGCCTCAACGTCGGTGCGCAGTCGCCCTTCGCCAATTGTGAGCGTTGTGATGTCTTCGCGACGCTTCTTTGCGCTGGTAGCGGCACTGTCGCGCAACCAGTTAAACGTGCCCGCGACAACATCGCGCTGTCGTGCAACAAAACCTTCCGGCGAGTCTTGCTGACCACCGCCGCCCCCGCCGCCACCACCGCCGCCTTGTTGTTCGGCCTGTTTGTAGTTCTTGGAGAAGGGACGGACTTCGAGGAAATACACATCGCTGCTGCCGACATGTCCGCCGCCGTCTTTGGCGACCGCGTTGTACGCCACCAGGTCACCCGGCTCAAGTCCGAGTTCCTCGAGGAAGAGCGTGTAGGCGCCGCGCGCATCGCGCGGACGTCGTGTCGCACTGTCAGTGATGGCGACGCGCTTCTCTTCGCCACCGTTCACGCGGTAGCGCAGTTCGAGTGATGTCACGCCAAGATCATCTGAGGCGCGCACCGAAATGGTCACTTCATCAGTGCTCGCGACTTTCGTGTCACGCCCCGGCTCTTCGATCGACACCGTTGGTGCGCGATCGGGAATCGCGTCAACGACATACTGCACGGCGCCGGCAACGGTCACGCCATCAGGCGTGATCAAGTCGACACGATAAAACCCACTGCGCGTCACTTTGAACGAGCCTTTCACCGTCGACCCCGTGTCCGGCGACAACGCCACCGTCTTGCCATCGTCAAACGTCAACACGCCACCTTTCACCGCGCGTGTCACCGCAGCGTGCACGACAACCGTTGTGCCAACAACCGCCGCTACGTCACCACCATCTTCGATATGCTCGGTCGGCAAGCCGCTGTACGACGGGAAGCGCAAGTCGAGCGCAATCTGCGTCACTGCCGGTAGGTCATTCACGCCAAGTTTGTACGTCGGCGACCGAACGTCTGCACTTTCGACGTAGTACTCCGTCGGCTTGGTGAGATCGAACATGCGTCCGCGGAAGCCACTCGAATCCGCCTCGCGTGACATCGGCAGTCGCACCCACTCGCTGGTGCTGTCCGCGCGAAAGACCAACTCCGCGCCATCGGCAGCAAAACCAACCAGGGCGGCCCGCACTTCGAGTGCGCCACCGCGCGGCACCGTCGCATTGCCCGGCGTCACGTTCACGGCGCGTAAGGGTGTTGCCGCCTGCGCCGTGCTAAACGGCACAAAGAGCAGACGCGCACTGTCGCGCAACGCCGCCGGTCCAAACCAGAACATGCCAGCCGCCGCAACAGCCAGAACTCCCAGCGCTCGCGACGCGCGCAGCATGCGCGGCCGTTCCAGCGCCATCCGCTCCTGCAACGGACGAATCGCCGCGCTGGCGCGTGTCATCAAACGTGCGGCGAGTGCGCCTGAGGAACGTTCGGTCTCCGGCGTGTGGGCTTCCTGCACCGCAGAAATGAGTGCCTGCTTCAAGTCGGGCGACCGTTCTTCCACGTAGAGCGCAAATCGTTCATCGCTCGCTCGTCTCATCAGCGGCATAACGAGGAAACGCACGATGGCGGCAACGATCAGCGCGTACCCCATCACCCGCGCCACAAGCGGTCCGCTGCCGACGCCGTTGAATCCGCGCATCACCAGCATCGCGGCAACGATCGACAACAGCACCGCGAGCAGAATCCAGACTGCGGATTCGAGCACAACGCGAATGCGCCACTGGCGCCGAAGCGCGGCCAGGGTAGTGAGCAGCTGACGATCTGGGCTCATGGGAGGCTCCGTTCCGGGGTAACCGGACGAGTGCGTCGGGCGACGGCCCGCCAACCGCGGGTCGCCATGAATGTCTCACCGATCAAGGCGATTGCAACAACGATAAGTAAAAAACGCCAGTTGATCTGACGACGCTCCAGTTCGTCTGGCGTTGGCGGTGCGCTGTTGTCGGAGGCGGTCGGTTCACTTTGCCCAACGCCGAGCAACAGTTCCTTCGGGTCAATAGGGGTGAGATCCGATTCATTCGCCGCCACGTTCACGGCAACAACGGCCCCCGGCTCACCGCTCGCGCTGCCGGCAAAGGCGGCGTAGAGCCCGGCGTCGGCCAGTGGCACCGCGCTTCCCAGCGAGTCACGCTTGGGACGCATCAAGGCGTCATCAGGTGCGCGCACGACCGGGTCTTTGAGCGATTCCGGCAGCGACCAGCTATCCGACGTCGTGCGCCAGAGCGGCGCCTGGTCGCGACCGGAGGCGTGTACCATCAGCTGCCTGACGAATGGCAGAAACGACGGCTGCAACGGAAAATCGCCGCTCCGCGCATCAAGTGGTGTGGCCAGCAACATCAGTCGGCCTTCCGTCACACGCTTCTCAATGATTGCCGGCAGACCGTCGTCAAAACGCGCCAGCACCTCGGCGCCCGTGGCGACATCGAACCGCGGATAGCGCAGGAAACGTGCCGACGAGAGCGCATCATCGAGGCCGTGGAAGGGTGCAAACAACGCGTGCTCCTGTCGCACCTGACGAATCGTGCCACCACGATCCGACAGGCGGTCTGCCGCCCCTGTGATGCGTGCCGGAATGAACGTGGACGATGAGGTGCGCGCGCTCAGTCGTCGTCCGGCCGCGATGACAACACCGCCACCGGTCGCCATCCACGCGTCGAGTGCGGTCACTGATGCCGCTGTTGGCGGAACGTCCCACAACAGCACAACGCCGCCAGATGGCAGCGAGCCCGCGTTGAGCGATGCGGCCCGCGTCCGTTCAATCTTGATCTCCGGCGTGCGACCAATGGCCAATGCGCGTTCCAAAAACATTGTCTCATCAGCGGCGGCATCATCCGGCAGGATGAGCGACACCTTAAGCGCGTCTTCGCGCGGCACCACAAAGAAGAACTGGTCGTCGCTGCGTAGCGCATCCGGCTCAAGCACAATCGACCCACTCACCGCGCCGGGAATCGCGGCGACGGGAGGGAAGGTGATCACCGTTTCGCCGTTCGCGGCCAGCCGCACCGTCTGTGTACCGGCCTCGCGACCGTTGAGCATGAGTGTAGCCTTCATGGCACGCGGGGCCGAAAGCTCACGCGTGGTCACCCGTGCTTTGACGGCCAAAAGCGTGCGCGTCGCGTCGGCGATACGGCGCGCCTCTACGGTTCGCACCGACGTGTTTGCGCGCGTTGTCGCGCCCACACCGATGGTGCGGAGTTGCACGCCTGCTGGTAAGTCGAGTCCCGCCACACCAGCCGTGCCAGCGCGTTGCAAATCCGAGATCACCACAATCTCTGCAGCCGCATACGGCGCATCGAGCAACATTTGTCGCGCCGTGCGCAGCGCGGGGGCAAACCGCGTGCCTCGCGGCATCGTTTTCGCACTCGACAACACGGCGAGTGCGGCGCCCTTGTCTTCGGTCAATCGCTGGCCGACTTCGGCGGCGTCGTCAAAGAACACCACACCCACGCGATCGCGCGCGCCAAGCGCACGAATCACCGCGCGCGCCGAATCAATCGCTGCGGGCCAGACGCTGGTGTGTCCCATGCTCATTGAGCGGTCAAGCAAGACGATCAACGCTCTCGCCCGCGTGTCCGCACTGGCCATCTTTTTCTGCGTCAGCACCGGGCGCGCAAACGCCAGCGCGAGCAGTCCGAGGCCAAGTAAGCGCAGCAACAAGAGCGGCCAGTCGGTGAGCCGCTGGCGACTCGACGTGCGAATCGGCAACTGCTCCAAAAACATCAGCGACGGAAAACGAAACGGTTTGTCTTTGTCGCGGTGGCGCAAATGCACAATGATTGGAATGGCCAGCAATGCCAGTCCGGCCAAAAACGCGGGCACCAGGAAGCTAAAGCCCATCAGCGCACCCGACTTCGCGACAAGCGCGAGTCCAGATACGCGTGCAACGAGCCATCGAGTGGCTTGTCGGTGTCGACGCGCACGTAGTCTGCGCCGGCAGCGGCAATGCGCTTGGCGACCGCGACATGGTGCGCGGTGAGCAGCGCCTGATACTTGCCGCGCAAATCGTCTGGGCGAAGCGGTAACAGTGCGCCACTCTCTGCATCCTCAAACGTGATCGGCGCGTCGCCCGGCAAGTCGCGTTCGGCGGGATCAATGACATGAAAGAGGATGACGTCGTTGCCCGCCATGCGCAGCGAATCCACCGCGCGCCCGATCGCGTCCGGTTGCTCGTAGCAGTCGGAGACGAGCACGATGATGCCGGCGCGCGTCGTCACTTGTCCAAGTCGTTCAATGGAACGAACCAGATGACCGCTGCCCGAGGCCTTCGCGCGCGAGAGTGTGTGCAGGAGCAGTTGCAAATGACGCACCGACGGTGGCACGATGTCGACCAGGTCGCCAGTGAACGTTGCCAAGCCAACACGATCGCCCTGATGTTGCGACAACCACGCCAGCGATGCGACGAGAAAGCGTCCGTAGTCAAACTTGCCGACCGCCCCGCTGCCGAAATCCATCGACCCCGACGAATCGATGGCAAACAACACACCCGCATTGGTGTCGGCCTCGTACTCCTTGATATAGAAGCGATCGGTGCGGCCGTACACGCGCCAATCGATGCGCCGCAGGTCGTCGCCCGGCTGATACGAGCGGTGCTGCGCAAAGTCGACTGACGATCCGCGTCGCATCGAGCGATGTTGCCCGTGCATAAACCCGTCGACGACCGTACGCGCCAGCAGCGCGAGATCGGAGATGCGCGCAAGCAAGGCAGGATCGAGAAACGACGCGGGAGCGACAGCCATCAGAGTGCCGATCGTGGAAGCGGCACTGCGTCGAGCAATTTCGCGACCAGCTGATCCGTGGTCACTTTCTCCGACTGCGCCTGGAAGTTGAGCAACACGCGGTGACGCAACACCGGATGAGCGAGCGCACGAATATCGTCAAAGCTTGCGTTGGCGCGACCCTGCAGCAGCGCACGCGCCTTGCCGCCGAGCACGAGCGCTTGGGCCGCGCGTACACTGGCGCCGTATGACACCCACTGCTTGATGAAATCCGGACCTTCAGCCGGGCGCGACATGCGCACCAGCTTGACCGCATATCGCGTGACAGCATCGGCGATCGGCAAGCGGCGCACCACGCGCTGGAAGGCGAGGATCTCATCGCGTGACACGACGGGCTGAATGGCACTCACCGGAAGCGCCGTGGTCGCACGCACAACGGCCACTTCGTCTTCTTCCGGCAGGTAGTCGAGCAAAACTTCCAGCATGAATCGGTCGAGCTGCGCTTCCGGCAACGGATACGTGCCTTCGAGTTCGATGGGGTTCTGCGTCGCGAAGACAAAAAACGGCGCCTCAAGGTCGTACGTGCGCCCTTGCACGGTCACTTTGCGCTCTTGCATCGCTTCCAGCAGTGCAGCCTGCGTCTTTGGTGGCGTGCGATTGATCTCGTCGGCGAGCAACACGTTGGTAAACACCGGACCCGGCATAAAGGCGAGTCGACGGTGTCCCGTGGTGGGGTCGTCTTGAATCACGTCCGTTCCCGTCACGTCCGACGGCATCAGGTCAGGCGTGAACTGAATACGTGAGAATCGCAAATCGAGAGCGCGCGCGAGCGACGAAATGAGCAAGGTCTTGGCGAGACCCGGTACGCCTACGAGCAGACAGTTGCCGCCAGCAAACAAGGCAATCAACGCTTGTTCGACGACCGCCTCCTGACCGACGATGATCTTGCGCAGTTCGCGCGTGATCTGTTCGCCGGCCGCATGCATGCGATCAGCAAGGACACCGTCGTCGAGTCGATCGAGTTCGGCGGCCGATGCGGTGCCGACGGACAAGCCGGCGTGGGCGGGTGGCGTAGTGGCAGTCAAGCGGTTCCTCGGATCAGCGGGTGAGCGCGTAAATGATGTAGTTGATGCCCAGTTTGTACGCTTCGTTGGTGCCACCGACAGGGAAAAACCCCTCGTCGCTGAACTCCCATAACTCCGACATGTCCATATTGTAGTTCACCATCGCAAGCAGCCGCTTGGTCGGGTCGTTGTCCTCGTAGTAGCCGTAGAACTCCGTTTTCAGTCCCATGTACGGATGCACATACTCAAGACTTTTAACGCGGTAAAACGCGTCGAAAATGCGATGCTCCGGCGTCAGCAAGATCGCCTTGCCTTTCGGTAACACTTTGCGCATCTGCTCTTCAAAGTTCATCCAGTGCTCGCCGGCAAAATCATCGAAGATGATAAAGCCGCCCTTCGCCAGATATTTGCGTAACCCCTCTACTTCCGATGTGGAAGGACGCCAAAACCCAGGCTCCGCCATATGGGCGATGGGGAACTTGCACAATTCCGGATCGTCCAACCCGAGAATGTTGCTCGCATCCATTCGTACGCGCGTTGTTGAAAGCTCGCTGATGATCTTGGTAAAATGCCGCTCTCCGCGTGGGTAATCGTGGCTCCATTTGATGTCCTGGCCACGAAACCCACCTGAATATTGTGGGATGTCGTAGCGGATGCGCGCGAACGTATAGCGCCCATCGTACGCCACGTTGGGTTCAAAATTCGGCGTGCGGTTGCGGCCACGCTGGGCATGGGCACTCGCCGCCGCGATGCACAGCAAGAGCGCGGCGCACACGCCACCTCGCGACGACACAAGCCTACCACTCATCATCTGTCTCCGCCGGTTCTCTTGTTACGCAGTTCAAGCAGCAAGACCTGTGCCTTCTCAAACGACGGCGCTTCTTCCAACACCTGCAACAGTTCACGCCGGGCTGCCGCCGTCTCACCATTCGCCGCGAGGGCGCGCGCTAACTCGTAGCGCGCGTCGATCAGGTCGACCGGATGCGCCGCCACAACCGCGCGCCGCTCACGTACTGCGAGCGCGAAGTCACTGCGCTTGGCCGCGAGAATCGCCAACCGCACATGCACATCCACCTGATACGGATAGATCCAGATCAACCGTTCCAGCGCCGCCATCGCGCCGACGTCATCACCGCGCTTCTCGCGTAAGTCAGCCTCGAGCATGTTGGCGTCCCACGCGGTTTCGTTGCGCGCCGTGAGTTGCGCCAGATGATTGATCGCCGCGACCGTATCACCGCGATCTTTTGCCAGCAACGCCAGATACCAGTTCGGGCCATCCGGGCCGGGAAAATCCGGAAACATCGCGCGCGCCTGTTCCAATAGCACACGCG
>JAYSVL010000121.1:0-2444 GCA_043718595.1 Gemmatimonadaceae bacterium | reverse complement strand
GGATGTCGTTGTCGACCGGCTCGGCGGTTCGGCGCTCCCACGAGCGCCCTTGGGAGTACGCCAACGCGTCTGCGGTTTCGCTCGTATCGAGCCGGAATGCCGTACCCACGGTGTCGCCGATTGGTATGCTGTTCGGTGCGCCAGTGTGCGAGACGCCGTCACGTTTGAACGAAGACTCGCGAGCGCGTGAAGGTCTTTCTTGACGCATGGAGCCATCACATAGCGCCGCCGATAGGCAACAGAACTCAACGTTCGAAGCTCAAGCGCGATGCGGGCTGCATACGAGATCACGGACGAATGGAGCACCAATCCAATGCGGGCCCGCTGTGCGTGCCGCCTGACCCAAGCTGCAGCAGCAACGACGCGCCCATGGCGATGTACTCTGTGAACAGTCCCATCGCATCACGATCTGCAGGTGGGCGTCGCGCACGCGAGCCGTCGCGCATGGTTGGAAGAGTAGGGCTCCCGCCGCGGATGCGGTCACCACTTCATTGCGCACACTCCCTGAATCGCGCGGGTGCGCAGGGTGAGCGAAGAACGAACGGACAATCATTACAACAATCGACACCAAGGTTTATCGCGCACCATCTACCCAATCGCGCAGGAATTCTGGCGCACGATCAGCACCATTGTTCCATTCCACCAAGCCCATTCAGAAGGTCGAGGCTACGTAGCGTCTCACTCTGATCGTCTTCTCATGTTGTCGCGCGAGTGCGATGTCGTACGACAGCTGCATACGCAGCAGGGTGTCCATGCTGACGCCGAACGCTTTCTCGATCCGCAGCGCCATCTCGGGCGAGAGGTCGGCGTGACCGTTCAGGAGATTCGAAATTGCCGGACGCGAAACGCTCAGCACACGCGCGGCCGCAGTCACTGTGAGATTGAGCGGTTCGATGATCTCGTCCCGAATAAAGCAACCGGGATGGGGTGGGTTCCGCATGCGCATGGTGCGTCCGTTCTTAGTGATAGTCTTCAAAGTCGATATCGCACACGGTTGCGTTGTTGGCATCGATCCAGAACGTGAGTCGCCAATTGCGAGTCACCTGCAGACTCCACGTTCCTGAGCGTGCGCCGGACAGGCGATACGCTTTCCAGGTCGGAAGACGCACCAGTTCTTCGGGATCGTGCATGTCCTGGAGAAATGCCAGCATGTTTCGCAGTTTCGGCACACAATCTGCTGGAAGCCCTTTGGCAACATCCTCTTCGAAGAGCCGCCGCAACGCTTTGTGCGCGACGTTGTTGGTCTTCACAGAATGTAGCCCGTAACGTTACAAGTAGCAAGGGGCGCGACGCCACTCCTCGTGCGGCAGGTTCGTGCCAGTTCAGTATCGAACAGTAAGGGGACAATCGCTTCGACACGTCACCGTTTCATGCGCGCGCTACCGCAATCACGCGATGTCGCCTGCCATTGGTGGTCCGAACCATCCATCTACCCTGCAAGAGGCGGCAACCGCGTCGCGTCAGGTCCCGACACCCACAGCGCCGTCACTGAATTGGAGTCAGAGTCGATAGTTCGGCAGCGCCTGCACGTTGACCACGCTTAAGCATCATGACATCTCCTCGCGGCATCGCTACTCAAACGGTGGAATTGGTTCGAGCGGACGTTCGAGCTCTGGCACGATCCCAATTCGCCATCAGTTCGACAGCATGCAGTTCCACCGTTCGAAAACGAGCACCAGTGCCCGTCGAGAAAACCGTCCGGTCACGACGCCGGTCGCGATAGTCACGCGTATCTCGAAGCCAGCGTAGCGGGCGTGAAAGCGGCTCCACCCACACCATCGTCACGCCGCCACCGAGCGGCCACACTCGGCCACGTGGAGGGGAAGCCACCTGTTTCGCGTAAGCCCCAAGAACTTGTGCGGTCACGCGCCGGAGCCGAGCGCCACGCGGGATATTGGTGTCGCCCGGCTCGGCAGTTCGGCGCTCCCATGAGCGCCTTTGGCGCACGCCAGTACGAACGGCCCATCATTCATAGACCGAGAAGAAGGCCTTCGAACTATCGACCGGGCGTTTCAATGTTGACCCTGACGCGATCCCCGCAACGCTTAGGGCTTCACGTCGGTGAACGAGAGAAGGCCCTTGAAGGCAGTCGGCACCAGCGTCAATCGCTCGGCGGCACCTGCACGTTGACCACATGACGCACGATGACATCCTCGCGATGCATCGCGACTCCAACGGTGGAATTGGTTGGAGCGGACGTCGTGCGCTGGCGCGGTCGCAATTCGCCATGAGTTCGACAGCATGAAGTTCGGAACGACGCACGCGCGAAACTGAGACCCAGGTGCTGCATGTCCGAACCATCCACGTACCTTGGAAACGACGTCAGGAGCAACGACCGTGGACGGTGGATGCCGCCAGTCGTGGGACATCGCCGAACACGAGGCGTTCAGCCGGCGGGAATCGCTGGCGCGTGAAGCCAGTTTGACAAAAAATGGCAAAAAGTG
>JAYSVL010000013.1:0-2906 GCA_043718595.1 Gemmatimonadaceae bacterium | reverse complement strand
GTGATACCGCTAGATCGGCTTGTAGACCGCCATGTAGACCGCGAGCCCGGCGAGCAACGGCAGCAGGACAAGAAATGGCTTGGCGAGCTGCGGTCGACGATATGGCACCATCACGATCCCACTTAGCGCCAACCAAATCAGCATCTTGACGATGAGCCATGTGGGTGGCATGCCGCGCACCAGGCCAAGACGAGCCATCATACCGAAGCCGCCCAGCACGATGAGAAACGAACCGATGCCAAACGTCATCGAGACGATCCCACGCGTTGCCGTATTCGCTTTTGTGCCGCCGTTGGCCGCGTGAACGGCAACGCCACCGATTGCAACGAACAACATCGCGATGCCGATGACGTGAATAATCTCGTACAAATCCCGTGGAAACATGGTGTCGCTCAGGTGGGTGGGAGTCGAAGGACGGGTTCCTGCACATCAAAGGCTGCCACGGTGTCCGGCGACAATAGACGATAGCTGCGCAGCGCGCGTGAGAGCGCCTCCTGCGCACTGCAACCGGTCGCCGAGATGTGGCCCATTTTGCGTCCCGCGCGTGCCTCGCCTTTGCCGTAGAGATGCAGGCGTGTTGACGGCACGGTGAGCGCGTTGACCATCGCGGGCGCGGTCTGCTGCAACCAGACATCGCCCAGCACGTTGACGATCGCTGCCGGTACGACGGTGTCCGTCGCGCCAAACGGCAGGTCACAGATGGCACGAACCAGCTGCTCGAACTGGCTGGCGCCGCAACTGCGTTCGCTGTGATGAAACGTATTGTGCGGTCGTGGCGCGAGTTCGTTCACCAGCAGCTCGCCACCGCGCGTGACGAAACATTCCACGGCAAGCAAGCCGACAATGCCGAGCCGTTCAGCGATGCGTTCCGCGAGCAATTGTGCACGCATCGTCATGTCGTCGGTGATCAGGGCGGGAGTTACGGCCCAGGTGAGCACGCCACTCGTATGATGGTTGCGTGACGGTGGGTACACGGCCGTATCGCCGGACGGTCGTCGCGCCACCAAGACCGAGATTTCGTAGTCGATGTCGACGCGCTGCTCGACCACACACGCGCGGGCGCCGAGTGTCGTCCACGTGTCACCGGCGCTCATGGGGTTATCTAGTCGCACCTGACCACGGCCATCGTACCCGCCGTGCGTGGACTTGGCGATGCTCGCGCCGAACTGTCGCACGGCATCAGCAATGTCCTCGATTGATCGCGCCGCTACAAAGGCACCGAGTGGAAAGCCTTCGGCGTGGAGCCACGACTTCTGGCGAAGGCGATCCTGGATGATGAACACGGGATCACGACCCGGTCGCACGGGAGCATGTTGGGACGCCGCATCGATCACGTCCGGATGAATCTGTTCAATCTCGAGCGTGATCACGTCGCAGTGCCGCGCGAGTTCGGTGGCCGCGGCAACATCGGAAAACGATGCCGTGATCGTGCGTGATGCGATCGGTTGTGTTGCGCAGTGTGCATCGGGATCGAGCACGTGCACGTCGTAGCCCATCGATCGTGCCGCCAGCGCCGTCATACGTCCCAATTGTCCACCACCAAGAAATCCGATCGTTGCCCCCGGCAGTATGGCGCTGCCGTTCACGAGCGAATGGCCCCAGGCGCGTCGAGCGGGCGGGCGACGGCGTCGTCGGCCTTTGTTTTGCGCCGTACGGCGAGGCGTTCGCGCAAGGCGCTATCGTGCGTCGCAATCATCTCAGCGGCAAACAGCGCCGCGTTCGCAGCACCCGGTTTTCCGATGGCGAATGTCGCGACTGGCACACCGGCCGGCATTTGCACAATGCTGAGCAGCGCGTCCAATCCCTGCAGCGGCGTTGCGACCACGGGCACGCCCAGCACGGGTACCAGCGTCTTGGACGCCAACATGCCCGGCAGATGTGCGGCACCACCCGCCCCAGCAATGATCGCGTGCAAGCCGCGCTCCGCCGCCTGCTCGGCGTAAGCAAACAACAGGTCCGGCGTTCGGTGCGCCGACACGACGCGCGCCTCGTACGGGATGTTGAGTTCGAGCAGGATGTCGCAGGCCGCCGACATCGTCTCAAAGTCGCTCGCGCTGCCCATCACGACGCCAACGATTGGCATCACGTTAGCATGTGGGCGGTTGTCGTCACTCACGGTTGTTTGGGTGTTACGACAGGCAGCCGCTCAGTTCCACTCCATTCCTGGAATGAACCGTCGAACATGCGCGCGTCGTAACCCATGAGCGTAGCGACAAACCAGAGCAAGCTTGCCTGCTGTCCAATGTGGCAATACGTCACCACCGGTTTCCCCTGTTGCACTCCTGCATCCACAAAGAGACGACGGAGTTCGGACGGTGCCTTGAAGCGACCGCCGTCGCTCACACTGGCGAAGGGAATGTTGACGGCAGAAGGAATGTGCCCGGGTCGTGGGTAGCCACCGCCATCACCATTGTAAAAGCGCGGCAGCCGCGCATCGACGAGCGCGACGCGACTGTCGGTCGTGATCTGCTCGACTTGCGCGATGGTCGCGATGAGCTCGGGCTTCACGCGTGCTGTGAATGTTGTGACGCGCGCAGCAGCAGGTGCGATAGTTGACACGGCGCGGCCCTCAGTGCGCCACGCCTTGAACCCACCGTCGAGCAGGGAGGTGCGATCGAGTGCGCCAAGGTACGCCAGGGTGAGAAAGACACGCGCCGCCGACTGCAAGGTGTCGTCATGTGGAACAACGATGATGCGCGTGCGATCACCGATGCCGTTGTTCTGCGCCCATGTGGTGAGTTGCTCGACATTGGGCATTTGCAGCGAGAGTTTGCTCGCTGGTGCGGACACGTCAGCCAACGTCACAGGTCGCGCACCGGTGATATGTCCACTGTCGTACTGCGCGCGTCGACCGACGTGCAGCACCACGAAATCTTGATCGCCGATGTGCTGGGCGAGCCACGCGG
>JAYSVL010000120.1:0-7104 GCA_043718595.1 Gemmatimonadaceae bacterium | reverse complement strand
GCATTCGTGACCTGTGCGATGTGAAACTGTTCGTTGATGCCGATGCAGACATCCGCCTGGTGCGACGGATTCGGCGCGACACAACAGTTCGCGGTCGTTCGCTGGAGTCCGTACTCGAACAGTATCTCACCACCGTGCAGCCGATGCACTTGCAGTTTGTCGAGCCGAGCAAACGATACGCCGACGTCATCGTGCCACGCGGCGGAAGCAACATTGTCGCGATCGAAATGATCGTCGCCAAGATTCAGCGCACTCTCACGGCGCGCGCTGCAGCGCGCACGCCTCCCTTCGTTCCGCTCGCCCCGCGTAGCTCCGCATGAACTCTGCCCCACCGCCTGCTGATCGTATCCTTGTCGTTGACGACGAGCCGGAGATCGTGGCGCTTGTCGCGTATCACCTGGCCAAAGCAGGATATCGGGTCTCAACGGCCGCGTCCGGCAAAGACGCACTTGACATGGCACGACGCGAACGACCGGCGCTCATCGTACTCGACTTAATGTTGCCCGGCATGTCTGGTTTCGACGTGTTGGAGCAGGTACGACTGGAGAGTGCGACGCGGGAGGTTGGTGTGCTCATGCTGACCGCGCGACGCGAAGAACCCGATCGCATTCGTGGGTTGTCGCTTGGCGCGGATGACTATCTCACCAAACCATTCAGCCCAGCCGAATTGGTCCTGCGTGTTGGCGCAATCCTGCGACGCGCCGGCGCCGCGCCTACGTCTCAGTCGGACACGGTGTCCATCGGCGCCCTCAAGATCGATCGCGCGGCGATGTCCGTAACCGTTGACGAACGCGACGTAGCACTCACGCCCACCGAATTCAAATTGCTGCTCACACTCGTAGAACGACGTGGCCGGGTACAAGGACGAGCGCACCTTCTGGAAACCGTGTGGGACGCCGCGCCAGATATCCAGACGCGGACGGTCGACATGCACGTGCAACGCTTACGGACAAAACTTGGTGCCGCGGGTGACATGATTGAGACGGTCCGCGGCTTCGGCTATCGGCTGCGCGCGGCCGCACCGCGCGGCGGCTGAGACTCGGCACACCCTTGCGTATTTTCCAGCGCCTGGCGCTGCATACGGTCGTCCTCGCCACCGTGCTCGCGATCGTGCTGATCGTTGTGGTCGGGTGGCGCGTGCGCATCATGCGACCTGACATCGGTACATCGCTGCAAACCAGCGCGCTGGTCAACGATCTGCGTTGGTCGATTGTCGGCGCTACGGCGATCATCGGGCTATTGGGTGTGGCGCTGGCGGGTCGACTGGCCCGACCCGTCTCGAGACCGATGGAAGAATTGCGCGACGTGGCGCGCGCACTCGCATCCGGCGACATGTCGCGACGACCGTCGCTCATGGGCGAAGGGGAAGTCGGTGACCTCGCGGACGGGTTACGGCGCCTGGCCGAGCAGCTCGAAGCGCGCGTACTGGCGCTGCAGGCAGAGGAGTCGCTGCTGGCGGCGCTGACCGATTCGCTCAATGAAGGAGTGATTGCGGTCGACAACCGGCAGCGCGTCGTGCGTATGAACGAGACGGCGCGGCAGCTACTGCGCATGCGCGAACCGGTACCCTTTCCGGCCGAGTACCTTCCGCGTGATCGCACATTGCGCGAAGCCCTCGCCTCGGTCTTGTCCGGCGTCGAGTCCCTGCCGGGCGAGGTGCGCGTCGACGACACGACATTACAGCTCACTGCACGACCGCTGCCCGCGGGCGGTGCGATTCTCGCGCTGTATGATCTCACGCCCTTCCGCCGACTGGAAGCGGTACGCCGGGACTTTGTCGCCAACGTCTCGCACGAACTGCGAACGCCACTCACAGTGATCCGCGGCTTTGTCGAAACGTTGCAGGACGCGGAATTGCCGGTGGAGCTTCGTCAGCAGTTTCTTGTCATGGTCGAAGGGAACGTCCGCCGCATGCAACGCATCGTCGACGACCTGCTCGACCTGTCGCGCATTGAGTCGGGTGGATGGCTACCGAATCCGACGGTCCTCGACATTAACGCGCTGGCGAATGAGGTGCTCGCTCCGATGCTTGGCGCCGCCGCACAAAAAGGCGTGGCGTTGCGCGCGGACGTCGCCCCGAATGCCCGAAGCATTTATGCCGACCCGACAGCTGCGCGTCAGATCCTCAGCAACCTCGCCGAAAATGCACTGCGCCACACGGTGACCGGCGAGGTTGTCGTGTTCTCTGCCCGCGAGGGCGACGGAACTTGGCTCGGCGTACGCGATACAGGCGTGGGCATCGGCGCAGAGCATGTGCCACGGATCTTCGAACGTTTCTATCGCGCAGACCCCGGTCGTTCGCGCGAAGCGGGTGGCACCGGTCTCGGCCTCGCCATCGTGCGCCACCTGGCCGAAACGCACGGCGGCAAAGTTATGGTGGATAGCGCGCCAGGTACGGGTACCACGATCGCCGTCTGGCTGCCCACTAACGACGCGAGCGCGGAACAACTCATCGGATAGCCGCGGCGGCGCGGCTTTGGCTATTCGCCGACCGGGTCTCGATGCTTGGGACGCTTGCCGGCAAACGCCGCGGTTACGAGTTGCGGCAGCATGATCGACGCCGGACCTTCGATGGGAAGAATGCTCGGCCCTTTCCGCTGTCCTTCCATCGATTGGTTGACGACGATGACCGTTGCTCCGTGTGCCGCCCCTTGCCACGGGAGCGATGCCGCCGGCTCAACGACATTAGAGGTGCCGATCGAGAGGAATACGTCACAGGCCACTGCTGCCGCACGTGCCGTCTCAAACGGCGCAGTCGGCAGCGGTTCGCCAAACCACACCACGTCCGGACGCAGCAGCGCACCGCACCCGGCACACAGCGGGACAGCTTTCGTTTCGTCCGCACCGATCCGCACGCGGCCCTCGCACCCCGCGCTACAGCGCGCGTGCATCAGTGATCCGTGCAGCGCGATCACGTCGCGGCTTCCGGCGCGTTGCTGCAAGTCATCGACGTTTTGGGTTACCAACGTGCAGTGCGACACGCGCGTCGCGAGCGAGACGAGTGCCACGTGCGCCGCGTTGGGCTGCGCCGCACGGGCGATGGCTCGTCGGCTGGCGTACCACTGCCAGACGCGCAGGGGATCGCGCGCGAAAGCTTCGGCGGTGGCCAGCTCCTGCGCTGAGTACTGCGCCCATACGCCGGTCAACGCATCACGGAACGTGGGGATACCACTCTCTGCGGATGCGCCTGCGCCCGTGAGCACGCACACATGCTCGGCAGCGCGGAGCGCGCGAGCGGCAATGCTGAGCGACTCCGCTCGCGTGTGCGGGTCGCTCGATGGCGTCGACGCCACGCGTCGTTCGAGGGTCGGGTCGAATGAAGGCATGTCTGGCGACGATATCGCGTCGCCGCGCCGAGGGCAACCGCCTCATCGCGTTCCCGGACTTTCCCGGCTCCCGCGGATCGCGCTGCGGGATGGATTGTGACGGATTCGTTGCCGAACCGTGGGCAAACCGCGGCCAACGTCACGGACATTGCTCCTCGTAAGATGACGCCCGATTCCTCTCAAATTCGAAGGCCCATGCGGACTGACGCCGTGCTGTTTCCTCGACGTGCCCGACATACATCACTGTACCGCGTTGCAAGCGCGCTCATCGTCGCGCTCAGTGCCGCCCCGCTGCTTCTTCCTGCGGCTGGCGCACAGTCGGGTCCGACCGGCAAAGTATCCGGCCGGATTATTGACGCCACGACCGGGCAAGGGATCGCCGAAGCGGGCGTCCAAATCGTCGGCACAACCGCTGGTGCGCAGTCGGGGCTCGACGGACGCTACACACTCCTTCGCGTGCCCGCGGGAACGCTGACGCTGACCGTGCGACGTCTGGGTTACGCACAAAAGACAGTCACCGGACTCATCGTACCGGCGGGAGGCACGCTTGAGCAGGATATCTCGCTCGGCGCAGCAAACATTCAGCTAACGGCAGTCAACGTCACCGCGGCGGCGGAGCGCGGCACCGTCAATGAAGCACTAAATCAGCAGAAGAATGCGACGAATGTCGTCAACGCGATCACGGCTGAACAGATTGCCAGGAGTCCGGACGGCGATGCGTCGCAGGCTGTGCAGCGTGTCAGCGGCATCACCATGCAGGACGGCAAGTACCTGCAAGCGCGCGGTCTCGGAGAGCGCTACACCACGGCGTCGCTCAATGGAGCACGCATTCCCAGTCCAGAGCCGGAACGCAAGGTTGTGCCGCTCGACCTATTCCCTGCGGGACTGCTGCAGGACATCACGACGAGCAAGACATTCACGCCCGATCAGCCTGGGGACTTTGCCGGCGCAAATGTCAACATCCGTACACGAGAGTTCCCGGTAAAGCGTCAGGTGAACTTTAGCACGAGCTTCGGCGTCAACGATCGTGTCATGGGTCGCATGCTGCCCTTCGCACCGCGTGCGGGTGGCGAGTTCCTGGGCGTCGCTGGCTCAGCACGCGCCATCCCGTCGGCACTGTCGCAAGCGAACTTTCTTGGCTCGGTGACGCAGTCGCAGTTCAACCAAATTGCGTTACAGCAACGCAACGTGTGGAACGCTGCGCGGCAGAGCGGCGGGCCGAGCGGCTCGTTTGGCGCCTCCACGGGCGGCAACACCATTCTCGGCCGGCGTATTGGCTACGTGTTAAGCGGTAATTACGGCTACTCAGAGGAAGCGCGCATCAACGAGCGTTATGCCGTCGGCCAGCAAGGGGCAAACAATACCGTCATTCCGCTCACCAGCGTTGCGGGCGAGACGGGCCGGTCAAGCATACACTGGGGGGGCATCGCCAACTTCTCCACGCTCCTCGGTCGCAACTCGCGCGTCTCGCTCAATTCCACGGCTACGCGCAGCGCCGATAACGAAGCGCGCACCGATCGCGGCTTTGATGAGAATCTCAACGACAGTATTGCGCGCACCACGCTTCGCTATGTGGAGCGCGGTGTCGCCACGATCACGGCGCAAGGCGAACATCAGCTATCAGCAGGCAACAAGACCTCGTGGTCGGCAACGTACGGCAAGACGTCGCGCCGTGAGCCGGATCGCAGTGACGTGGTGTACTCGCGGGCGAGCGATGGCAAGTTCCGTTTGCTCGGCTCACTTGACGGTGCGCGCCGACTCTTCTTCGACCTGCAAGAGAACAATTCGACCGCGCAAGTCGATCACGCGGTGAACCTCGGCGCGCTCTCCAACCAGAACACGCTCAAGGTTGGCGGATACTACCGGGTGACCGACCGCACCGCGGCGGCGCCGATTTTTGCGTTTCTCACGCGGGCGTCATCGTCCGTGCTGGAACAGCGGCCCGACGTGATTTTTGGTGCGGCGCAGGCCTGCGCGAGTTGCTCGCTCATCAACGTGCAGCCGGTCGGGCAAGCAGGATCGTACGACGCGAGTGACCGCACCGTCGCCGGCTACGCGATGGTCGACTGGGGACTCGGTGAGAAAGTGCGGGTGATTGCTGGTGCGCGCGCCGAGCAGGCAAACATCACCGTGAATTCGAGCACGCAGGGTGGATTTACCGTGTCGGCCAAATTGAACAACACCGACCTGCTGCCGTCGCTGCTGGTAAACACGAAACTGTCCGAGACGCAGAACCTTCGACTCGGCATTACGCGAACGCTGGCGCGACCCGAATACCGCGAGCTCGCGCCAGTAACATTTCGCGATGTGCTGGGCGGCGTGAGCGTCACGGGCAATGACAAGTTGGTGCGCACGTTAATCAGCAACTACGACGTGCGGTATGAGATCTTCCCCAACGATGGCGAAGTGCTGAGCATCGGCGCGTTCGCCAAGGTGTTCGACAAGCCAATCGAGCGCGTAGAGTCTGCGACATCTGGCGCGTACCAAGCGCGATTCCAGAATGCGATGCGCGCAGCGAACGTTGGCGTGGAGCTTGAGGCCCGCAAGCAATTCGCCTTCCTCGGCGGCTGGGCCGAAACACTTTCCGGGTTCAGCAACATCACGGTGATGAAGTCGTCGGTCTCTCTGGACACGCTGCAAGGGCTCACCGTCACCGACAAGACGCGTGCACTGGTGGGACAAGCGCCGTACGTGGTGAATCTGGGTCTGACGTATTCGTCGCGCGCCGGTTCGACAAGCGCCACACTGCTCTATAATGTGGTCGGCGAGCGAATCTTTGCCGCAGGTGTCGTCCCGCTGCCCAACATTGTCGAGACACCTCGTCATGTCGTCGATCTGGCGCTTCGCTTCCCGGTGCGCGGTCAACTCACGGCGCGTGTCGATGCCCGCAACCTGTTGGATGCGCGCTATCGGTTCATGCAAGGCAACCTCGAACGCGAAGGCTACAACGCGGGTCGGTCGCTGTCCGTGGGATTCTCCTGGCGGCAGTAAGTATCAGGCGCCCGTCCGGGCGTGACTCGGTCGGCACGCAGTGACCGCACCGTGACACAATCATGATCGGAGCGGCACACAGGCACGCTTCGTTACGGCGTGCCTGTGTGCGTTTGCGAGCACGAACGCGTGCCAACCCTTCCATCTTTACAGGATTGCTGATGAACAACATTCTGCGACTTCGCCGTCTGGTCGCCGCTGCTTTTGCCGTCACCGCGCTCGTCGCATGCGGTAGTGATTCGACCACTGCGCCACTGGTCAACGGCTCCCTCACGGTGACTGTGAGTGGTATACCTGCAGGCACGAATGCCGCCGTGACCGTCACTGGCCCCAACTCGTTTTCGCAAACACTGGCCGCCACAACCATGCTGCAGGTCGCGCCGGGTAGCTACACCGTAGCGGCCGCGCAGGTGACCGTGGGCACGGTGCGATACAATGGCTCGGTCACTGGCTCGCCAGCGACGGTCACGTCGAGCACGACGTCAACCGCGACCGTCACGTACGTGGTCGCGACCACGCCTTCGGTGATTATCAGCGGCTCAATTGCCGCGAACCGCACCCTCACGGCGGACACGAACTATGTGCTGCGCGGCTTTGTCTACGTCAATGGCGGTGCGACGCTCACTGTGAACGCTGGTACGCGTATCGTCGGCGACACCACGGCACTCGGCTCGGCGTTGTACGTCCTGCGCGGCGCTCGCATCATCGCAATCGGCACGGAAGCACAGCCAATCGTGTTCACGTCGCAGCGGGCCGCGGGCAACCGTGCGCCTGGTGACTGGGGCGG
>JAYSVL010000119.1:0-7153 GCA_043718595.1 Gemmatimonadaceae bacterium | reverse complement strand
CGACGTAACGCCGCCAGACAGAGCGCGTGGGCAGCGTTGTACGCGAGATCGAAGCGGCTTTCGAGCGAATTAGTCTCACGCTTGGCATCCGCGAGGCGTACGAGGCCCGAGCGAAGGAGACCGTTCCACTCGGCTGCATCGGGTGCCTCGGCTCGCAGTGCGCCGTTTACGCCAGCTAGGTTCTCAAGCGGCGAGGTCAGCGTCGCCCCCGAGAATCCAGATCTTGGGTTGGGCCAGCACGCGCAACACAAACGCACTGCGCGCGGTGCGGCGTTTGGCCAACTCGGCGCGCGTGTATACCGTGGGGTTGATGCTGCGTCCGAGCGTCGCCGATGCCTGCTCCAGGGCCGAGAACAGCTCGGCATACGCGAGCGAATCGCTGATCACCATCAGGTCGATGTCGCTGGCGCGCGTGTCGGTGTGCTTCGCGACCGATCCATAAACGAACGCCGCGTGCACATCGGCAGCCACGCTGGCGAGTCCTGCGCGCAGCACATCGGCCAACCCTGACGTCTTGAGCACAAGTTCGCGCAACGGTTCGAACACCGCGTCGCGCACATTTGCCTGAAAGTGCTTCTGATTCCCCACGCGCGTGACGGTCACGAGGCCGGCCGCCTGCAGCGACGCGAGCTCGCGCTGCACCGCACCCGTGCCGCTGTCGGCCAGGCGAATGATCTCGTTTGCGTAGAAGCTCCGATTCGCATTGCCGAACAGTACGGCCAGCACTCGCTGACGTGTCTTGCTGAAGAGGGCGTCAGCAACGGAAGCTGTAACGGGAGCGGGAGCGAAGGCGCCAGTAATACCCATAATGGGAACGATACATCCCAGTTTGGGTACTGTCAATCGCGTCGTCCGCGCGACGGCCTGCCGGTCGACCGCTCGCCGTAACCCCCCGGACACGCTGGGTGTCATGGCGCTTACGGTGGAAAGACCGCATCGACCGCGCGTCGAAACGACCGGGGATCAATCGCTGGAAACCGAGACAACTCGGGCCGCCATCCCACCAAAACCGCGCACGTACCGCCGACGAGGAACACGTCCACGTCGTCGGTCGCATGACGCGCCAGTGCTGTCATGAAGGCGCCAATGCGCTCGCGGTCCGCTACCTCGCGCACTGGGCCGCGCGGCGAAAGCTGGTCACTCGTCGCAGCAGTGCGTTGTAGTGGCTGTGCGCGGCCGCACCGTCACGCGCCGATAACAGTGCGTATAGCTGCAACTCGGCGTCGGCGATGGGGTGGTCAACGGCGAGTCCCACGTCGCGCAATGCCGGTGCGGCAATCGACACTAGCAGCGACTCGATGGTGACGGCCCTTGCCTTGAGGTCGGTGAGACCCGTCTCAATCAGCTCTGCTCCGGGCAAGTGGGCCGAGATCATGAGGGAATCGTACCGACGAGCAGGTCGTTCGAATAGCCGCCATGACCTGCGGTAATCCGCGGCAACACCTGCGTGTCCAGCAGCAGCTTCACGAGCTCACACCGAACAGTGCGGCAATCTCGGCCTCGCCCACGCGATCGAAGTTCTTGGGCACGACGATTTCGGCCTCAAGAAAGCCAAGGCGCTGCGGAGCAACCGGCGTATGCATCATTAGAAGTTGGGTGCGGAGGTCGGGTCATCACAGCCGCCTTCTGTTGGAGCGCGTGGTCAACGTGCCTATGATCGCGCGTGCGGGAATGGGCCAACCACGGACTCCACGCGCGTGGCAACCCCGTCCAACGTCTCGAGCAGCTCTGGTGCTTCCTTGAGTTCGGCGAGCGCGCCGAGGTCGGACCAGATCTGACCCCACCGCAGCAGCCCGCGCTGCTTGAGGCTGCCGAGCGTGGTTTGGAGTTGGGTGCGGAGGTCGCTCATTGCTCGATGCTCTTCATGATTGCATCGGCGCGCGGATCCCGACGGAGCGCGTCGTACCGCTCTGCACGATTGTACATCTGCAGCCAGTTGTCTGGTTGCTTCACCGCCCGCGCAATCATTTCGACGGCACCGGCACGGTCGCCGAGCACCTCGAGCGTCGCAGCCAGCACGGCCATGGCGGGCAGCTCGCCGCCGTTGACGCGGCGCAGATGGTTCATGGCGCTGCGCGACTCGGCGGGCTTCCCGGCACGCGCCAGCACATAGGCGAGAATTCCCTCTGTCTGGTTTGGTCGATCTGTGGGAAGCTGTGCGAGGTTCCGTGTCAGCATCGCAATGGCCTCGTCATGCCTGCCGAGATAACTCAGCACCTCGCCGCGCGCGTCCAGCGCCAACGCGTAGGTCGAGTCCATTGAGAGGATCGCGCGCGTCGCCGAATCGGCCTCTCGGTAGCGCCGCTCCGTCATGAGCAGCTGCGCGGCCCACGTGCGCGCGATCAATGACGCGGGTTCTGCCGCCTGCGCACGCGCGGTCCGATCGCGGGCCTCCTCGAAGCGGCCCATGTGAATGAGATTCAGCGCGTGCCAGCCCCAGAGCGTCGCGACGCTGGAGTCGAGCATCTGTGCCCGCCGATAGTTCGCGTCGGCTTCGTGATTCTCCCAGAGACTCGACTTCGCCGACGCAATCGCCCCCCACGCTTCCGCCACCGTTGAATCCAGGGCGATCGCGCGCCGCGCGGCGGCGATGGCCAAGGGGGCGGTGGTGCGCGCCGTCCCATGCTCATAAAACGGGATCGCCGAGATCGCCAACGCCAGCGCGCCCTGCGCGCGCGCAAACCGCGGATCGCGCGCGACCGCACGCTCGAACAGGGCGATGGATTGACGCACCGTTTGCGTGGTACGTCGGCCGAACAACACCTGCCCTTGGAGATACCACGCGTACGCCTCGGAGTCGCTGGTCTCCACGCGAGTGGCCTGCGCGACATTCGCGCCGTCCAACGCTCCCAGAAGCTTGGTGGCCACCGCACGTGCGATCTCGTCCTGCAACGCGAACACATTCGTCAGCGGACGATCGTACTTCTCCGTCCACGTCACGGCGCCATCGCTCGCCGATACGAGTGAAACGTTCACGCGCACTTGTCCCGACGCGCGCTGCACACTGCCCGTGAGTAGTGACCCTACACCCAGTTCACGCGCGATTGCGCTCTCGTCCATGCCGCGTGCTTGCAGCGCACCCGCGCTCGAACGTCCGATCACGCGCACGCCCGTCTTTGACAACGCACGCGTCATCTCTTCGGCCAAACCGATTCCGAAGAAGTCATCGGCCTTGTCACCGCTCAAATTTGCCAAGGGCAATACCGCAATCGAACGATTGATTGCGGGCGCAGTGCCGCTCGCTGTCGGTGAAACGGTTGCCGTTCTCGCCGCGAACGCCGAGGCGATATCGTTGCGCTTGACGACAACAGCGATGATGGCAGCAGTCGCCAACACACTCGCGCCTATGATCACAGCGCGTCGTTGCCCACCATTCGCCGCTGACGTCGCTTGCGATGCACCGCCGGAGGTCACGGCACTCGGTGTCACGATGTCGTTCAACGACTGCAGCATCTCGTTCACAGTCGCCGGGCGATTCGCCGCATCTTTCGCCAGACAACGCTGCACCAGATCGCTCAGCGACGCCGGAACCTCCGCATTCCGCGTGCTCAGCAGCGGCGGCATTTCCGTGAGATGCGCCGCAATCATCTGCGCGGGATTCGACTTGCCAGCAAACGGATGCGCGCCCGCAAATAGTTCGTACGCGACAACGCCCCACGCGTAAATATCAGCGCGATGATCCACATCAGCGCCGACCGCTTGCTCGGGCGCCATGTACGCTGGAGTGCCAATCGAACCACCCGCTTGCGTTAACGACGAGTGCGTCGTCGCGTCAGCGTGACCCTCGTACGTGCGCGAAGCACTTAAGGCTTTCGCGATACCAAAATCAGTGACGACCGCCGTGCCACCAGACAACAAGATGTTCTCGGGCTTAATGTCGCGATGCGCCACACCTTCTGCGTGTGCATACGCGAGCGCACGTGCGACGTCGCGCAGAATGTTTGTAGATTCCGTCATCGGCATCGGCACGCCGTTCGCGATGCGTGCGCGCAGTGACTCTCCCTTCACAAACGGCATGGTGTAGTACGGCACGCCGTTCGCGGTGCCCGCGGTGAGCATCGGCACGATATTCGCCTGCTGCAATCTCGCGGCGAGTTTCACTTCGCGCGCAAATCGCTCGGCGCTCACGCCTTCGGCGAGATCCGCCTTGATCACCTTGAACACCACCTCGCGGCCAAGCGCTTCGTCACGCGCGACAAACACACGCGACATGCCACCGCCACCAAGTTCTCGCTCGATGGTGTAGGCGTCGCCGAGTGTCAACTGCAACTGCGCGCGAATGTCGGTCATGTGAGCCCGCGCGTCACACTACCGCGACGCCCGCACGAGTGGCGACCATGCCGTTGCGGTCATGAATACGCGCTCAGGCGCCTTGGCGAGAATCCGGCCATCGGCCTCACTCGCGGCACTGACCGTCTCCCAATCCGAGTCCGCCAGAAACGCGCGCCAGTTTTTGTCTGCGGCCTCACGGCTGGCATGCGAAATGACATAAATCAACGTGTTGTCTTTGCGCGCGCTGTCCATGGGCGTCCAGTACATCACATTCTGCATGCCGTGTTTTTCGAAGAGACGCATCGTGTGTTCTGCAAACCGTTTCTGCAGCGCCGGCATACGCCCGGGATTCGTGGTGTAGGTGCGCAGTTCGTACACGCGCGTGTCCACGTTGCGTGTCTGCCCCACGGCAATGCCCGTGGCCAATGACGTTAGCGTAAGGGCCGCGATGGTAAGGGTAACGGGCGTGGTTCGTTGGGCGTTCATACGGGGAGAATATAGGGATGTGAGACGTGCGCGGTCGTGCGAATTTTCCTTGTGTGGAAGGGTGCATCCGTTGCGAACACGTCGTGCAACGTGAAACTCGGCGTCGAGTAGTACCGACTACAGCAAGGCTAACAGACGCTAATGCCGCCCATATCGAAAGAACGCCAACATCTCGCGCCCGCGCGCCGTGCGCCGCCTGACATGGCCCGCGCACGCGAACACTCTACGGAACACGCAACGTGGCGTGGCAGCGGTCAATGCTACTCTCCCGAATCCACTGCGTGCAACCGCGGCCAGCAGCCGCGAAGTGACGGGGAATGCACACGTAGTGCCGCATCATCGCCAATCCAGCGCGGCACGTTGGCGGCGTCCACAAACGCAACGCCGATCGGAACGTCCGGTTGCTGGTCGGCGAGTGTCGTCATCTGATGTTCGGCTTCATCGCTGATGTGGAGCCATGTCTCTTTCAATGCGACGGGGTCGAGCGTGCGCGCCTGAATTTTGTGCAGCTCGATCGGGTCCACGCGAGCAAACCGTCGCATCATCGTCAGTAGCGAGAGCGGCGAGTAGCCCGGATCCTTGCCGCAAGCTGCCCAGCAGATTGCGGCGAGCGGAAACTGTTGATGCAGTTCGAGAATGTCGATATAGTCGCGTGTTTCCGTTCGTGCGGCGAGCGTCAGCGCTTTGTTGGTCGCAGCGTCAAAATGATGTAAACGCCAGCCGAGCAACGCATCCTGCACGATCGGGAAGAACCGAAATGCGGAATCTGCGGCCCAATCGATCGCGAGTACCTCGCCAGTGGCTGAACGTACGCGCGCGGTGCGGAATGTCGCTTCACGCGTCCACTCGTCGAATCGCGGCGCAGGCGCTACGTCAAAGCCAGCGTTTTGCAGACTCACGATGTCCGCTTCACTGGCTCGAGTGACTTCGCCGGCGACTTCGTGAAAGATGTCGAAATCGCGCGAATATCTGGGCGAAACGTCAGTCGCATTTGAAACGATGCCGCCCGCGAAATGGCTCTCCGGCGACCGATTCCTGGCGAGAACGGCTAGGACGGTTTTTTGAAAGTCGCTGAGAGGCATTGATCGAGATGCTGAGCGGCCATCCACGCCTCTCGGTTGCCGAACTTGCGGAGGTTTTGCACGACGAGTCGCACGTCGTCGGTTGACTCAAGGCGCGCGTCGGGACGCCAGAACCAGAAGCACGTGGGAAACTGCGCGACCAGCGTCGTTGCCAGTAACAGGACCGACGCCAGCGATGATTCCGCTCCGCTATCGAGGACGAGCGCGTCATCGTTCATGATCGAAGGATATGGTCACGACGAGACACGTACAACATGCGCTCCGCGCGGCGCGTCGTGGCGCGAGTTCCGCGTGACCGAAGCCTTCGCGCGCGAGGTGGCGGCGGATGTGCCTGAGCGTGTACTCCGTTCATGCGATGACGCGCTGCACACGTCGGCTGCACAGGCCGGTGCGCATGAGGTTCTGACCGATTCGCGACACCGTCACCGCCCAGGGCGCGTCACTCACCGCGTTGTTGTAATCCAGCACACTGGCGGACTCAACGACCGGCGCATGCTCACTTCACCCGCGCGGCCGCGGCACGCTTCCACCGCTCGATCCAGTTTGTATAGAGCATCAACACCGGTTGCGACCCGCCAGCCGGGCGCACCATCAGGAACGATCGCCCGTCGGGCGACGCATCCCACGTGACCTCAAGGCCCAACCCCTGGTACGCCCCTGCGAAGAGCGGCACAGGCTCGGCGATGCGCGGGACCTCAGCAGGCGCGGCGCCGACCGTGACACGCGAGACAAACACCGAATCGCCGTTACGGAAGAACACTTCGCCCGAGCGCGTCCACCGGGGTTCCACACCGCCATTGCGCGACACGGCCCACCGTGGCGAGTTCGGCGCCAGGCGCCGGATGTACACCTCGTCGCGACCTGACTCGTTGGACACATAGGCCAGCCAGTCGCCGACCGGGCCGACGGCAATACCACGTTCGTTGAATCGGGTCGCGAGCACCGGCCGCGCGGCCGATGGCGTGTCCACAGGCATGGCGAAGATGTCGCGCCCGGTGCCAGTGCCCGGCGTGTCCTCGCGCCACACCAGCGTGCGGCCATCCGCTGTGAGCTCGAGTTCGAAGATCCCCCCGGGTCGCACGAGCAGGCGAGTGGGAGGCGTCGTACCGTCGGCGGCGACGCGGGCCGCGACCTGCGATCCGTTGGCGTAGCGCTGCGAGAAGACGAGCGCCTGGCCGTCCGGCGTCCACGAGGGGCGCGTGCTCACGCCGTCGGTCGTCACGCGTAGCGCGACTCCAGACGTACTCTCGATGCTCCACAGGTCTCCTTCGCGCGTGTTCCCCGAAGAGCTGACCTGTCCCACCACGATTCGT
>JAYSVL010000118.1:0-2460 GCA_043718595.1 Gemmatimonadaceae bacterium | reverse complement strand
GGGACAACGTGCGCACCAACACGCCGTCCTTTGGCGCTGTCGTGCTGCTACTGACGACGGGTATCATCGGCATCTTTGTGTCGCTTGATCTCCTGCTGTTCTACCTGTCGTGGGAGTTGATGTTGATTCCGATGTATTTCCTGGTCGGCGTCTGGGGAGCCGCGGGCGGCGAACGCGCCAGCGTGCGATACGTCGTGTTCAACCTGATTGGTTCGTTGCTGATGCTGGTGGCCATTGTCGCCTTATGGCAGCAGGGCGGCGGCACATCGTTTCACATCGACCACCTGCGAGCAATCACGCTCGATCGACCTGCGCAACTGTACATGTTCGGCGCGTTCTTTGTCGCGTTCGCCATCAAGTCGGCGCTCGTGCCGGTGCACACGTGGCTGCCAGACGCCCAATGGTCTGCGCCAACATTCGCTGCCATCGCGCTCGGCCTGAAAGTTGGCACGTACGCCATGATGCGATTTGCGATTCCGCTCTTTCCGATCGCAGCGATGGATGCTCGAGTGCGTGGCGCCGTCCTCGTCCTGTCGGTGCTGACGGTCGTGTACGGTGCGCTGCTAGCGATGACGCAGCGCGACCTCAAGCGCCTCATCATCTACAGTTCCGTGAGCCACCTCGGCTTCATTATGATGGGCATGTTTGCGTTCACTGAACAAAGCATGCAGGGCGCCGTGATGATCATGGTGAACCACGGGATCACGACAAGTGCGCTCTTCGTGTTAGCGGGTATGTTGAAGGATCGGTACGGGACGACGGACATGAAGTCGTTTGGCGGGCTCGCCCGTGGCATGCCCGCGTTCAGCGCGGTCCTCACGCTGGCGATGCTATCGACGATTGGTCTGCCCGGAACGTTCGGATTCGTCGGTGAGTTCTTGGCGTTAGTTGGCACGTTCGATCAACACCCGGTTCACGCGGTCATTGCGACGAGTGGCGTAGTGCTGGCGGCGATTTACGGATTGCGGGCACTGCAACTCGTGCTGTTCGGCACGACGCGCAACGGCTCGCCAGTTGCTGTGCGCGATCTCTCGGCGCGCGAGACGTTCGTTGTCGGCACGTTTGCTATCGCCATCGTCTGGTTCGGCATTGCCCCAAACGCGCTTGTCCGACGCGTCGGTCCCGCTGTGCGTTCCGTGGTACAGTCAATCGAGCCTCACGGCAGCGTCGCGGCGACGGCGACTGATAGTCAGAGCAAGCGCCCATGACCGCCTCCGTCATGGTAGGTGGACCCATGCTCCGCGCACTCGCACCGGAAATCCTCCTCTGCACGAGCGCGATGGTCATGCTCCTGCTCACGGTGTGGCGGCCGCAAGGCAACGTCGCTGGTGCAGCCGAAGGCGCTGAACGCACGGGATTCATCGCCCGCGTCGGAATCGTCTGCTGCATCCTTACTGCGTTGCTGGTTGCAGTGCTCTGGCAAACCGGACAGACGGGGACAAGCGACGATCGCATCGCCGCTGACGGGTTTCGATGGGCGATCGATCTCATTGTACTCTTCGGCGCTGCCCTCTCGCTGGCGTTGCTTGACGCGGATCACGCGCGGAGCGGGGCGTATAGTCCTGAAGTGCCCGTCCTCGTCCTGCTTGCTGCCGCAGGCATGCTCGTTCTCGCTGCAGCACGTGATACGATGTTGCTGTTCCTCGGCGTTGAGCTCATGTCGTTGGCGGTGTACGTACTCGCCGGTGTGAATCGTCGCAGCGCACGTGGTGCCGAATCGGCGATCAAGTATTTCTTGCTCGGTGGTTTCTCGTCGGGCTTTTTGTTGTACGGCATGGCGCTGCTGTTCGGCGCTACGGGCAGCACGAAGTTCGTCGACATTGCATCGTGGGTGCAGACGCACGAGCAGGTGGGCGCCATGTTCCGTGTTGGTCTCGCCTTATTGCTCGTGGGCCTGGCCTTCAAGGTGGCAGCATCGCCGTTTCACTTTTGGACACCCGATGTGTACGATGGCGCGCCGCTGCCCGTCACTGCGTTCATGTCAGCGAGCGTCAAAACGGCTGCCTTTGCCGCCTTCACTCGCGTCATGCTCGAGGCAATGCCCGGCGCCGCCGAACGCTGGCACCCGGTGTTATGGTGGTTGAGCGTGCTGACGATGCTGACCGGCAACGTGCTCGCCCTTTCGCAACGCAACCTGACACGCATGTTGGCCTATTCCAGCATCGCACACGCCGGCTACCTACTCGTGAGTGTGGTGGTCAACTCAGCAGCCGGCAGTGCTGCGCTGGTGTTTTATGCGGCCTCGTACACGGTCGCGACGCTCGGTGCCTTCACGGTACTCACCATTGTCACGGATGGCTTGGACCGATCGCCGATACTCGAAGACTTCGCGGGACTGTGGCGCACGCGACCAGAGTTGGCCGTCGCCATGGCCGTCTTTCTGTTTGCCTTCCTCGGCATGCCACTTGTTGGCGGCATGGGGTTCTTCGCCAAGTGGTACATCCTGCAGGCCGCGCTCAG
>JAYSVL010000117.1:0-7157 GCA_043718595.1 Gemmatimonadaceae bacterium | reverse complement strand
CAGAGCACAAGGTGTAGGACCGCCACCCTGCACGGAATGGTGCGTAAGCAAATTCGACGCCTGATCGGGCTTCGACTGCACCTACGCACACCGCTGGGTTAGCGTGCGTGGGGCGGCGTCGCAGTCCCGCGTACGTCGACCGTCCGCTCCCTGCAGCTAGGTTACCGTGCGGACGCGGTGTTGCCGACCCGCCAACGTCATCATCTGCTCCCCATGGTTGAAATTCTCGCGTTCCTTGTCGTCGCTGGTGCACCACAGACCACTCAGCCCGATAGCCTCGGTGAGCTCCGCGGCCGGGTAGCCGACGCGTCCACCGCCCTTCCCGTGGTCGCCGCCTCCATCAGTGTTCGCGGCACCCGTCTCGGCGCGATTGCCGACGACAGTGGCCGGTACGTCATCAGCGGGATTCGCGCCGGTTCGCAGACGATCGTCATCCGGCGCGTTGGCTACCAGAGTGAGACACGATCTGCGGTGATACGCCGTGATGCCGTGACCATGCTTGATGTCCTGTTGCGCTCGTCGGCCACCGAGTTATCTACCGTGCGCGTCGCGGCCGATCCCACCGAGCGCGAGCAGTTCCGACTCTCACCAAATCCGGGAGTGGTCGCCGTTAGCCGCGAGACGTTCAAACGCCTGCCGGTCATTGGCGAGCCCGACGTGCTCCGCGTAGTCCAGCTGCTTCCCGGCGTTGTGGCGACGAATGATTTCACGGCTGGCTACAACGTGCGAGGTGGAGAAAGCGACCAGAATCTCGTGCTACTGGACGGGTTTCCGATCTACAATCCGTTTCATCTTGGTGGACTGTTCGGCACCTTCATCGACGAGACCGTCGGCGAGTTTGAACTGGTGCCCGGTGGCTTCCCGGCCCGCTATGGCACACGCTTATCCAGCGTGTTGAACGTGACACCGCGCACGGAAGATCGGAGCGGTGTGCATGGCAGTGCGAATGTCTCCGTGTTGGCAACCACGCTATCGCTCGGCGGCACTGTCGGCGGTCATACGTCGTGGAACGCGGCCATCCGTCGCACGTACGCCGACCGATTTATCGCGGCGTTGTCAAAGAATCAGCTGCCATACTGGTTTACCGACATGCAAGCACACATCCGCCGACGTCTTAGCAACGGCGGCACGCTGTCATTGACGGGCTACGCGGGCGAAGATGTCCTCGCTGCATCGCTGGCTAGCTTCGGTGATACCACGCAGGCTGGTGGCGGTGCGTTGCGCTTTGATTGGGGCAACACGGTCCTCGGTCTCGCGTACACGCAACCACTTGGACGGCGTTTTGCCAGTGACTCGTCGCGCGTCATGCAGCGCGTATCGCAAACGGGGTTTGCAACGACACTGGACCTCGGTTCGGGTTCCTTGAGCCTCAAGAACCGGCTCGGTGAATCGCGCGCCTGGGGCGAACTCACACGCTGGCGCGGACGACACGAAACGCTGCTCGGCTACGAATGGTCGAGCTACAACGTTCGCTACGACGTCAACTCCGCGGCCGCCCAAGACGACTTGTTCAAGTTGCGCGCACACCCGTCGGCGACGTCGCTGTATCTCGACCACACGCTGCGCACATCGTCCATTGCGGCCCGCGCCGGTCTTCGTGCGGAGACCGTCACCGGCACGGGATGGACCGGTGTGTCACCGAGAGTCTCGCTCAAGTGGTTTGCCAGTCCCGACCTTGCATTCACCGTCGCCGGCGGCGCGACGTCACAATGGACTCCCGCGTTGCGCAACGAACAGGCGCCAGTGCGCGTGTTTGATTTCTGGCTGACGAGTGATCGCAGCACACCAGTCGCTCGCGCATGGCAGGAAATTGTCGGGGTGGAACGCTGGCTAGGGCGCACGCGCTTTGTACGCGTTGAGGGGTGGCACAAGACGTACAATCACTTGCCAGCGTCCAACCTGTTCAACGACCCAACGGTGCCCGGGGACGAGTTCATCGTCACGACGGGACGTTCGTATGGCGTTGACGTGTTGCTGCGTCAACTGGAAAGCCAGCGACTGTCGGGATGGCTGGCCTACTCGTTTGGGCGAAGCACGCGCGATGGCCCGCAAGGGCGTTTCGCTCCAGTGCAAGATCGGCGGCATAACCTCAATCTCGTCACCTCGTTTCGGCCCGGTGGCAAGTGGAACTACGGTGCGCGACTTGGCGTCGGCACGGGGACACCATTCACCGATGTTGTTGGACAAATTGTGCGGCGTCGTTATGACGCCATTCGCAACACCTTTGAATCTGGCGCGCTCGATCAACAGCTCGAACCCATCGGCGGTGCACGAAACGGCGCGCGCTTTCCGCTATTCCAGCGTCTCGACGTGAGTGTCACGCGCGAGGGCACCGGTCGATTGCACTGGCGTCCGTACATTTCGATCGTCAACGCGTACAACGCGAGCAACGTGTTCACCTACATCTTCGACTACGCGAAGAATCCGCCCACCAGAACCACGTTCTCGCAGTTTCCGTTTCTCCCGACCGTTGGTGTGGGTGTGTCATGGTGAGCGGGTCGCGTTCCCGCGTGCGACGCGTGTTGTGCGCGGCGGTGATGCTTGCTGGCGTGTTCGCCTGCGCGAGCTGCGAGGTGGCCGAATTGACGGTTGCGTCGCCAAAAGCAACGGTGATTGTCCACGCGGTGCTCAATCCGGATGCAAGCGAGCAGGTGATTTTGGTGGAATCGTCGCTCACCGGACGTGTGTCGATTGATGACACCGTGCGATTCAATCCGCTCGACCCGATTCGTACCGCTGGTGGCGAGCCAATCGTGGGCGCCGATGTTCGGCTCCTGCGCGATAGTGACAGTCTGGGTATGCGTGCGATTGAGACGATGCTCGGCGGCCGAGGAACCGGACGCTACACCGTGTCGCGCGCGTCGCTCGCTATTGTGCCCGGTCAGCGTTACCGGTTGCGAATCACGAGCGCATCCGGCGCCGTGGTGACGGGCGAAACACGTGTGCCATCTGCTGCGCCGGACTGGACGCCCGGCGTTGGTTCGACCGCAGTACCGATAACGTTGATGCGCAGTGACACGCTCAAACTGAACTGGACCGCAGTGCCTGATGCGCGCAACTACGTCATTCGCGTGGAAACGCCAGACGGACCGTGGTTCCTTTTCTCCGACTCCACACGATTTACGCTCGGCGGCACATTGCGCAATTTCTTCGCCAGCGGACTGCCATCGGTGTGGTATCCGGGGTTCGTGCAACCGCTCATCGTTGTTGCCGTCGATCGCAATTTTTATGACTACAATCGCTCGGGCAATGATCCGTTTGGTGGAACTGGTCTGATCAGTAGCGTGCAGGGAGGGCTCGGACTGTTTGGCAGTTCGCTTTCGTTGCTCCGACGCGATGTATCCGTGCTCGACGCCGATCGTGCGCCAATTGACGCAAGATGGGTTGGTGCATCGGCCGCGGGCACCGTAGATATGGACTTGTGGCTCGAAACACCGGGCCCGACCATCTCGTCGCTCAGCGGAAGAATCCGCAGCACGGCAAATCAGTTTGTTGTTGGCACGCTGCAAGGGGAGAATATTCGGCTCATCACACTGAATGGCATCTCGCGAAGTGACACCGCGTCGGCGTTCATAGGTCGCGTTGTCGGAGATTCAATCGTCGGCACCTACAGCACAAAATTCGTCACCACCGGTCCAACCGTTTTCCGCCGTCGACCGCGCAGCGCCACGCCGTGAGGTTGTTCGGCACCTTTCTTTGCATTGACGTTGCGCCACCGACCTTATGGCCGTGAGATTTCGTCACCCACCAGCTCATCCTCCGCGATTCTCAGCGTGAACCTCCGCTTCCTCCGCGTCTACTGCTGTTCCGTTTGATTTTGACGCGCAGAGCAGCTTCGGCACACAGAGAGACACACTTACCCCTGGAGCATTCGATGTTTTGTCGCCTCGCGCCACTGATCTTGTCTGCGGCGTTCGCCGCACCAGTGGTCGCACAGCAGCCCATACTCAAGTCGTCGCTGCACGACTACCGCGTGACCACGGTGGCGACCGGCTTGGTCAATCCGTGGTCGATGGCGTTCCTGCCCAATGGTGACATGCTGGTCACCGAACGACCGGGACGTCTGCGCCTTGTGCGCAACGGAAAGCTGCTTGAGACACCCGTCGCGGGCACACCGGAAGTCGTGGCGCGCGGGCAAGGTGGATTGCTCGACGTGGTGTTGCATCCCGCTTTTGACACCAACAAATACGTCTACCTGAGCTACTCCAAACCTGTCGCTGGCGGAAACGGGACGACGGCCGTCGCGCGAGCAAAGTTTGAGAACGACAAGCTGACGGACGTGCAAGATATTTTTGTCGCCGAGACGAAGGGTGCACCTGGCCACTTCGGCTCGCGACTGGCGTTCGACAAGAGCGGGTTTCTGTTCATCACTGTTGGCGATCGTCAGGTACCGCCGGAAGGCAACCTCGAAGCACATCCCGCGCAGGACCTGAGTAATCATCATGGCAAGGTCATTCGACTACACGACGACGGACGTGTCCCCGCGGACAACCCGTTCGTCGGTCGCGCTAACGCGAAGCCGGAAACTTGGAGCTACGGGCATCGCAACATGCAAGGACTACTGGTACATCCGGAAACCGGAGACCTCTGGGAAATTGAGCACGGGCCGCAGGGCGGCGATGAGCTCAACCTGATCAAGCGCGGCGCTAATTACGGCTGGCCCGTCATCGGATTCGGTGTCAACTACGGCCCCGGCAAGGCGATTCATGCAAGCACGATCAAGGCCGGCATGGAACAGCCGGTAACTGTCTGGGTGCCTTCGATCGCCACGTCGGGCATGCTGCTCTATACCGGCGACAAGTTTCCGGCATGGAAGGGAAGTTTACTTGTCGGTGGTATGGCCGGCGAACAACTCGTGCGCATGGTGTTGACCGGACAGAAGGCCGAAGTCGGCGACGTTCTGGTGCGCAAACAGGGTCGTATTCGCGACGTGCGTCAGGGGCGCGACGGTCTCATCTACCTGGCCATCGACGATGCGCAGGGGAAGCCAACGCCGATTCTGCGACTGGAGCCTGTCGCCCGCCGCTAAGAGATCAATCGGGCGCACCGCTTGCGACCGCACACGGTTCAGGGCTGTCGCGTCCAACGATGGGCTGTCGCTGGACCGGTCTCCTTCGCGAGGACAGCGTCTGCCATGTCGAGTGCGTAGGTTCTTGGGTTACGTCTGTCGTCTCGACTGCTCTCCACCCCTCCGGTCCTATGCGTTCCACTCGTCTTCGCGTACTCGCCGCTCTCGTCGGCGCTGGCGCTCCCCTTGCTGTCGCGTCGGCTCAGTCCGCGCCGCCTACGCCACCTGCCCCGACCGCCGCCGCGCAGGCGTCCCCCGAGATCAAGGCGTTCGCGGCCGTCTATGTCGCCGTCTCGGTCGTACACGACTCCGTCGGCGTACTGCTCGCGCAATCGCGCAACAAGACACCGCAAGCGCAGAAAGCGCTGCAGGACACGATGCGCATGCGCGTCGCTGACGTGCTGAAGAAGGCCGGCATGACCGACAGCGCGTACCTCAGCAAGCGATTTGTCATCAGTACGGACAGTAGTCGACGGCGCGTCTTCGACGCCGTGGTGGCGCAACTCACCGGTGCACCAACGCCGGGTCAGGTGGTTGCCGTCGCAGCAACGCCTGCGATTGCCGTGCCTGCCGGACCCGTGGGCACGCACTTGGGGCACGTCGTCAACAGTTTCATGGACACGCCCGACAAAGCTGGACTGTTGCCCATGGCGTTGACCGAGGCGCGCATTGCCCAACAGCACGCGGTGCTCGGCATCAGGAACCCCGACAATCTGGACGGCCTCAAACTGCACGCGGGCCACGTCATCAATGCGCTCAACCCCACGATCGTGACGGCGGGCCCCGGCAAGGGATACGGCGTGATTCGCGCGGCCACCGGCGCGGCAGCTCACGTCGAGTTAGCGGCCAAGTCCGAGGGCGCGGGACAGAATGTGCTACTCAATGCGCCGCGCGTGGCAGCGGCCGCGCGCAGCACGGTGACGCGCGCCGAACAAATCATTAAGCTGGCGCAGCAGGTACAAGCGGCGACGGATGCGAAAGCGGCGGCGGCGCTGATGAGCGCAATGGTGTCGCTGTGTGGACAACTGATGGCCGGTTCCGACGTCAATCACGACGGCAAGATTGGCTGGGACGGCGGTGAAGGCGGACTCCAGCAGGCGCAGGAATCGGTCACGGCAGCGCTGGCACCGGAGAAGAAGTAGCGCTACGATTGCGTTTCGCAGCACCGCGACGACGTAGCAAACGCGACGTACAGCACAGGGCGACGACACAGCACAGGGCGACGGATCAAATGAATCCGTCGCCCTGTGCTGTTCGTGCTGCAACCTCGAACGTCGCTGTCGCTTACATCAGCAGCCCACGTACTGCCACATCAGCAGCCCACGCACTTGTGATTGTTCTTCGCGCCAAGCTTCTCCAGAAGCGCGATCGTTTCAGGGAACGGACGCAGGCGTTGCACGGGCCCGTTCGCCATGTCCACCGTCGTGCGGCCGTTGCGCGCAACAGCCTTGGGATCAGCACCCTTGCTCACAAGATAGAGAATCATCTCGTTGTCGCCGCGCGCTGCGGCATGATGCATCGGCGTGTACCCGTTGAGGTCGCGCTGATTGACATCGGCGCCAAGTTCCTCAACGAGATACTTCATACTCGGCATCCAGCCGTCCGGGGCATGGCGATGTGAGTTGCCGGCAAAGCCATTGCCGTAACCCACGCCGGCGGCGCTGTGAATCGGGTAGACACCCGTGCCCGGCGGGAACGCCTTGGCCGCAGAGTCCATGGCCGGATCGAGCGCGGTGGGCGGTGGGAAGCCACCGCCGGCAAAGAGCGCCGCCATTGCCGCATCACGTCCTCCTGCGGCGCCTGCAGCGCCAGCCTCGCCACCACCACCTCTGCCCGCTCGCGCGCCAGCAATACGACCAGCACCGGCCGCCGAGTCGCCAGGAGCTCCAGCACCGCCGCCACCACCACCGCCACCACCACGTCCTCCGCGTCCGCCGCCAACAGGCCGCGTTGAGGGAATCGACACATCCGCTCCGTGCGCCTTGAGCAACTTCATCGCGTCGAGGTCGACCGCGTAGGCGGCACGCCAGAACGGTGAGGTACCGTCAAGCATTTCGAGCCCGCAGTTCGCGTTGCCGCAGTTGTTGTA